>NZ_FPIX01000023.1:0-43120 GCF_900119205.1 Pseudomonas sp. NFACC16-2
CCATGTGCTACCGGCGCCGTGAGGTGACGGGATGGGCGAACAGAAGTCAGCCGAGGCCGTAGTAGTTGCTCGAAGCCGGAGTGACGAAGGGCTGAACCTGCCATGAGTGGACAGTCGGGTGTGATCTCTGTTGGAGCGTAAAGCAGAAACTCCGCGCAGCGGGGGTCGAGACCATCAGGAGGTAGGAGCCGGAAGCTCCGAGGGCCGGTCTGGGCGCTTAGATACCACAGGCGACACATCAACGGAACCAAGCTCGCTGAAGCTGTTTATCAGTAGGCAGGAACCGCCGTATACGGAACCGTACGTACGGTGGTGTGAGAGGACGGCGGCCGTGAGGCCGCCTCCTACTCGATCGACTAACGACGCTTACAGGCCGTCAAGCATCGCCTTGTTACGCACCGCGCCCTTGTCGGCGCTGGTGGCTAGCAGGGCGTAGGCCTTGAGGGCCGTGGTGACTTTGCGCGGACGCACTTCCACCGGCTTCCAGCCCTTGTTGTCCTGTTCGATGCGGCGCCCGGCCAGTTCTTCGTCGCTGATCAACAGGTTGATCGAGCGGTTCGGAATGTCGATCAGGATCTTGTCGCCGTCGCGCACCAGACCGATGGCGCCGCCCGCCGCAGCCTCCGGCGAAGCGTGGCCGATGGACAGGCCCGAGGTGCCGCCGGAGAACCGGCCATCGGTCAGCAAGGCGCAGGCTTTGCCCAGGCCTTTGGACTTCAGGTAGGACGTCGGATAGAGCATTTCCTGCATGCCCGGGCCGCCTTTCGGACCTTCGTAGCGAATGATCACGATGTCGCCGGCCTTCACTTCGTCGGCGAGGATGCCGCGCACCGCGCTGTCCTGGCTTTCGAAAATCTTGGCGTTGCCTTCGAACACATGGATCGACTCGTCGACGCCGGCGGTTTTCACCACGCAGCCGTCCAGGGCGATGTTGCCGTAGAGCACGGCCAGGCCGCCTTCCTTGGAGTACGCGTGCTCGACGCTGCGGATGCAGCCGTTTTCACGGTCGTCGTCCAGGGTTTCCCAGCGGGTCGACTGGCTGAACGCGGTTTGCGTCGGAATGCCCGCCGGGCCGGCCTTGAAGAAGTGATGCACGGCCTCGTCGGTGGTCTGGGTGATGTCCCACTTGGCGATGGCTTCGGCCATGCTCTTGCTGTGCACGGTCGGCAGGTCGGTGTGCAACAGGCCGCCACGGGCCAGGGAGCCGAGGATGCTGAAGATCCCGCCGGCACGGTGCACGTCTTCCATGTGGTACTTCTGGATGTTCGGCGCGACCTTGCACAGTTGCGGCACGTGACGGGACAGGCGGTCGATGTCGCGCAGGTCGAAATCGATCTCGGCTTCCTGGGCAGCGGCCAGCAAGTGCAGGATGGTGTTGGTGGAACCGCCCATGGCGATGTCCAGGGTCATGGCGTTTTCGAACGCCTTGAAGTTGGCGATGTTGCGTGGCAACACCGACTCGTCGTTCTCACCGTAGTAGCGCTTGCACAGCTCGACGATGGTGCGGCCGGCCTGCAGGAACAGCTGTTCGCGATCGCTGTGGGTGGCCAGGGTCGAACCGTTGCCCGGCAGGGCCAGGCCCAAGGCTTCGGTGAGGCAGTTCATCGAGTTGGCGGTGAACATGCCGGAGCACGAACCGCAGGTCGGGCAGGCGCTGCGCTCGTACTCGGCAACCTTCTCGTCAGAGGCGCTGGAGTCGGCGGCGATGACCATGGCGTCCACCAGGTCCAGGCCGTGGCTGGCGAGCTTGGTCTTGCCGGCTTCCATCGGGCCGCCGGAAACGAAGATCACCGGGATGTTCAAGCGCAGGGCGGCCATGAGCATGCCTGGGGTGATCTTGTCGCAGTTGGAAATGCACACGATGGCGTCGGCGCAGTGGGCGTTGACCATGTATTCGACGGAGTCGGCGATGATCTCGCGGCTCGGCAGCGAATAGAGCATGCCGTCGTGGCCCATGGCGATGCCGTCATCCACGGCGATGGTGTTGAACTCTTTCGCAACGCCGCCGACGCGTTCGATTTCCCGGGCAACCAGTTGGCCGAGGTCCTTGAGGTGAACGTGGCCCGGTACGAACTGGGTGAAGGAGTTGGCAATGGCGATGATCGGCTTCTTGAAGTCGTCATCCTTCATCCCCGTGGCGCGCCACAGTGCACGGGCGCCGGCCATGTTGCGGCCATGGGTGGATGTTTTCGAGCGGTAATCAGGCATGGAGCACTCCGGGCGGCTAATCAGGTACTTATCAGGTATCAATGGGGAAGTGAGCTTCTGTTGACGTCTGGAACACCCGGGTTTGGTCGTGTGTCCGGAAGTGGCCGATGACTTTGCAGGATCGCTGCGTGCCTCAGCATGAGCTCATAAACCCGCCGGGGATGAATGGCGATGAATGTCGCGATTCTACACCGCTGGCGCCAGGATGAAATGACGCAAAGCGCTGATCGGGCGCCAATGTCGTGCACGGGATGACGACTGGCAGGGTTCAGCCGGCCAACAGCCCCCCGTCACGCTGTCGGACCAGGGCATTGAGCGCCAGCCCCAGCAGGCTGAGCAGGACCAGGCACAGGGCCAGGGTCAGCTGCAAGTCCAGCGGGGTGAGGCTGATCGCGGCACTGGTCAGCCCGCCAACGATGAAGATCAGCACACTGCCGGCGGAGGCGGATGTGCCGGCCCGCCCGGGAAATCTGTTCATGGCTTGGGTGTGGGCGGCTGCGCGGGCAATGGTCGTTCCGGTGGTGCACACGATCATGGGCAGTAACAGGGTGGTGACTGACAGGCCCAGTTGATTGGCAAGCCCCAGCATCAACAGGCCTGCGGTGAGAATCAGGGCCAGCCCCGTGATGATTTGCGTCTGTGGATCGATTCGATTGCTCAGCACGGACGCTACCGCGCCCCCGCCGATGTAAGCCAGCCCATAGCCCAGCAGCGCCAGGGAAAAAGCCTCGGGGGAGAGGCGTAACTGGTCGATCAGGACCAGCGGCGAAATGACGATGAACGAAAAGTGGCAGGAAAAAGCCAGCGCCGAGGTTAACCAATAGGCCATGAAGCTGAAGTCGCCGCAGACCTTTCGATAGGATGCGATGAAATCCAGGCGCCTGGGTTGGCTGTCCGCCACAGGGCGTTGAAGTAAACGACAGGCGCTGATGAATGCACCGATTGCCAGGGCAATGAACACCAGGAAGCTGCCTCGCCAGCCCATCCAGCTTTGCAGCCCGGTGCCGGCCAGGGGCGAAACGGAAATGAAGATCCCCCCGCAGGTGACCAGAAAGATCCGCAGGCGCTGCTGTTCCCGACCGGTGAACAGGTCTTGGATCAGCGCTTGGGACAGTACGAAGCAACCGCATCCCAAGGCCTGGACGACACGCAAGAACAAAAAGGCGCCGTAACCGTCGGCGAGCACGCAACCGGCGGCTCCCACGGCGGAAACGGCGATCCCGATAAGCAACAGGTTTTTTCGTCCCATGACGTCGGAAAGCGGGCCGACCAGCAGTTGGGAAAGGGCAATCCCCACCGCGAACAGGCTGACAGACAAGGCAATGTCCGCCGATGAGCGTTCGAAATGCTCGGACAGGGCGGGGAAGGAGGGCAGCACGACATCGATGGGAAAGACGCCGAGCAGTGTCAGTGTCAGCAACAAGCCGACGGTGGCCGGTTTGCGGGCAGCCAGGCGATTTTGCGGATCAGTCATTGACGAGGTCCAAGGCGTACCTGAAGGGCGCTTTCAATCCTAATGCGTCATGCTCGCCGGGCGCGGGGAGATTGAGTAGGAAGGCTCTGGTAATTGCGTGGGAGTTCTCCTGCGGACTTATTCAGGCGTGCAAAAAAAATCGCAGCCGAGGCCGCGATCAGAATGCGATTCGAGTGCGCGGGGCACAGCGCTACGGCACTGGCCCCGCCCGGCCTCAGCTGTTGGGCAACAACCGGCAGGTGATGCTCTTGATGTAGCGGGTCTCGGCAATGGCCGGGTGTACCGGGTGGTCTGGCCCCTGGCCGCCGCGTTCGAGCAGTTGGATGTTGCGGTCCAGATGGCGGGCGCTGGTCAGCAGGATGTTTTGCAGGTCGTCTTCGGGCAGGTGCATCGAGCACGACGCACTGACCAGGATGCCGTCCTTGCTGAGCAGGCGCATGGCTTGTTCGTTGAGGCGGCGATAGGCGCCTTCACCGTTCTTCAGGTCTTTCTTGCGCTTGATGAAAGCGGGTGGGTCGGCCACGATCACGTCGAAACGTTCTTCGCTGGCCTTGAGCTCCTTCAGGGCTTCGAACACGTCGCCTTCGATGCAGGTCAGTTTCTCGGCGAAGCCATTGAGCGCGGCATTGCGCTCGACACCGTCGAGGGCGAAGGCCGAGGCGTCGACACAGAACACTTCACTGGCACCGAACGCTGCCGCTTGCACGCCCCAGCCGCCGATGTAGCTGAACAGGTCCAGGACGCGCTTGCCCTTGGCGTACGGGGCCAGGCGTGCGCGGTTCATGCGGTGATCGTAGAACCAGCCGGTTTTCTGGCCTTCCATGACCGGCGCTTCGAACTTCACGCCGTTCTCTTCCAGGGCGACCCACTCCGGCACCAGGCCGAACACGGTCTCGACGTAGCGGTTCAGGCCTTCGGCGTCACGGGCCGCGGAGTCATTCTTGAACAGGATGCCGCTGGGCTTGAGCACCTGGGTCAGGGCGGCGATCACGTCGTCCTTGTGAGCTTCCATGGTGGCAGAGGCGATCTGCACCACCAGGATGTCGCCGAAACGGTCGACCACCAGGCCTGGCAACAGGTCGGAATCACCGTAGACCAGGCGATAGAACGGTTTGTCGAACAGCCGCTCGCGCAGGGACAACGCCACGTTGAGGCGGTGCACCAGCAGGGATTTGTCCAGCGGCAGCTTCACGTCGCGGGACAGCAGCCGAGCGCAGATCAGGTTGTTGGGGCTCATCGCAACGATGCCCAGCGGTTTGCCGCCGGCGGCTTCGAGGATGGCCTGGTCGCCGGCCTTGAAGCCGTGCAGCGGGGTGGCGGCTACATCGATTTCGTTGCTGTAGACCCACAGGTGGCCGGCGCGCAGGCGACGGTCGGCGTTGGCTTTGAGGCGCAGGCTAGGCAGGGACATGACGTCGCTCCGGAAAAAAGAGCGGGAGTATACCGTGTTGCAACCGTGGCGGGGCTGGTGGTGGACATGTGGTGAGGAAGCGGGCTTCCTCACCACGGTATCGGGCAGGTTTCAGGCGGACAACGCGCTGATCAACTCGCGGTTGAACGCCGGAATGTCATCGGGCTGACGGCTGCTGATCAACGTGCCGTCCTTGACCACTTCCTTATCGACCCAGTTCGCGCCGGCGTTGACCAGGTCATCCTTGAGGGTCTTGTAGCTGGTCATGGTCTTGCCCTTGACCAGCCCGCTCGACACCAGCAACCAGCCGCCATGGCAAATCACCGCAATGGGCTTGCCCGCCGCCTCGAAGCCCTTGACCAGTTTCTGGGCATCGGTGTCGATGCGGATGGTGTCGGAGTTCTGCACGCCACCGGGCAGCACCACGGCGTCGTACTGTTCGACATTGGCCGCCTTGAAGGTCAGGTCGATCCGAAAGTCGTCGGCCGGCTGGTCATGGTTCCAGCCTTTGACCTGGCCTTCGCGGGCCGAAACGATGTCAACTTTGACGCCGGCCTGTTCCAGCGCCTGTTGGGGGCCGGTCAGTTCGGCCTGTTCAAAACCGTCGGTCACGAGGATGGCGACACGTTTGTTGTTCAGGGAGCCAGGCATGAAAAATCTCCTCAAGCTGAGTGGCTGGGTTGCCGACTCAAGCCTTATGCAGGCTTGGCTGTCGGCCCTGTAAGGTCCGAAGCCAATGCCTGAAGGAAAGTTCCGCCGATCTACCCGGCGGTGTATCGGATCCATCTTTAAGGGTTAGAATCCCCGCCTGACACCGGAGTGTGTACTCATGTCCAAAGAACTTTCCGCCGAACAGATCCAACAGTCCTTGCAAGGCATCAGCGTGCCGCCCCAGCCGCAGATCATGGTGGATCTGCAGATGGAGCAGTACATGCCCGATCCGGACCTGGAGACCATCGCCAAGCTGATCTCCCACGATCCGGGTCTTTCCGGGGCCTTGCTCAAGATCGTCAACTCGCCGTATTACGGCCTGCGCAACAAGATCACCTCGATCCAGCGAGCGGTGAATCTGCTGGGCAGCCGTTCGATCATCAACCTGATCAATGCGCAGTCGATCAAGGGCGAGCTGCACGACGACGCCATCGTGACCCTGAACCGCTTCTGGGATACCGCCCAGGATGTGGCGATGACTTGCCTGACCCTGGCCAAGCGCGTCGGCCTGGAGAACGGTGACGAAGCCTATGCGCTGGGGTTGTTCCACGATTGCGGGGTGCCGTTGATGCTCAAGCAGTTCCCCAGCTACATGGGCGTGCTGGAAGAGGCCTACGCCAATGCCAGCGCCGAGTGCCGGGTAGTGGACACCGAGAATCGTGAGTTCAACACCAACCATGCGGTGGTCGGTTACTACACTTCCAAATCCTGGCGCCTGCCGGATCACGTCAGCCAGGCCATCGCCAACCACCACAATGCCCTGGCGATTTTCAGCGACGAGTCTTCACGCAATAACAGCCAGTTGAAGAATCTGCTGGCGATCCTGAAGATGTCCGAGAACATTTGTGCGTCCCACCGGGTGCTCGGCAATCAGGCCGAAGACCACGAGTGGGATTGCGTCGGGAGCCTTGTGCTCGATTACATCGGGTTGTCGGAATACGACTTCCAGACCCAGAAACAGGAAATTCGCGACCTCGCCACTCGTTGAGTGCGGGGCTTCGCCTGATTCGAGAGCCTCATGCCAGAACTGCCGGAAGTCGAAACCACCCGTCGCGGAATCGCGCCCCATCTTGAAGGCCAGCGGGTCAGCCGCGTGGTGGTCCGCGACCGCCGCCTGCGCTGGCCGATCCCGGAAGATCTCGACGTGCGCCTTTCGGGCCAGCGCATCGTGCAGGTGGAGCGGCGGGCCAAGTACCTGTTGATCAATGCCGAGGTCGGCACGTTGATCAGCCACCTGGGCATGTCCGGCAACCTGCGCTTGGTGGAAGTCGGCATGCCGGCCGCCAAGCACGAGCACGTGGACATCGAGCTGGAATCCGGCCTGGCCTTGCGCTACACCGACCCTCGCCGCTTTGGCGCGATGCTCTGGAGCCTCGACCCGTTCAATCACGAGTTGTTGATTCGTCTTGGTCCCGAGCCGTTGACCGAGCTGTTCGATGGCGAACGATTGTTCCAGCTCTCGCGGGGGCGGTCCATGGCGGTCAAGCCGTTCATCATGGACAACGCGGTGGTGGTGGGGGTGGGCAATATCTACGCGACCGAGGCCCTGTTCGCCGCCGGCATCGACCCGCGCCGGGCCGCCGGAGGCATTTCCCGGGCGCGTTACCTGAAGCTGGCGATCGAGATCAAGCGCATCCTCGCCCATGCCATTGAGCGCGGTGGCACCACGCTGCGGGACTTTATCGGCGGGGATGGCCAACCCGGCTATTTCCAGCAGGAGCTGTTCGTCTACGGTCGGGGCGGGGAGTTGTGCAAGGTCTGCGGCACGGGGTTGCGGGAAATCCGCCTGGGCCAGCGCGCCAGCGTCTGGTGTCCACGCTGTCAGAGCTGATTTGTCCTACGGTCTATAGTCAGTAGTATTGATTTAGCCGAAGGATCGCCCGATGAAACTGCTTCGACCTGTCGTTTTAGCGCTGCTGCTGAGTGTCGGTTTGCCTGCCCTGGCAAGCGAAGGCAGCGGCGATCCGCGCTACACCATCCAGAACCCGCCGGCCTTCGCCATGCTCGGCGACCTGCTGATTGCTCGTCCGCTGCTGCTCGCCGCCACGGTGATTGGCGCCGGGGCATTCGTGGTGTCGTTGCCCTTTACTGCGCTGGGCGGCGGGGTCGGCGATGCGGGCAAGGCGCTGGTGGTGGACCCGGCGAAGGCCACGTTTGTGCGGTGCCTGGGGTGTATTGGGGAGGGGTTTGAGCGGCAGGAGTGAGGCTGGCAACTGAATCTTGGTGCTGCTGATGGCCCCTTCGCGAGCAAGCCCGCTCCCACAAGGGATTTGCTTAAGATACACATGCTGTGGACATAGCCGATCTCTGTGGGAGCGGGCTTGCTCGCGAAGAGGCCCGCACAAACGCTACAGAGGCTTCTGGCTCAAGCTTTGCCAGTAATCCTGCGATATTTCGCCATCAACTGTTCTTCAGTTTCCGGATGAGCCTCGTCCAGGGGGATGCAATCCACCGGGCAGACCTGTTGGCACTGGGGTTCGTCGTAATGGCCGACACACTGCGTGCACAAGTTCGGGTCGATGACGTAGATTTCTTCGCCTTGGGAAATGGCCTCGTTCGGGCATTCGGGTTCGCAGACGTCGCAATTGATGCAGTCGTCGGTGATGATCAGGGACATGCGGGCTCCTGCCGGGGCGTTGGGCCCGGGCATATGAAAAACGTATGGGCGCAATTGTGCCGCATTGGCGAGCGCAGTGCACGCGGGCGCGATGGACTGCACTGGGCCGGGCTGCGAAGCGGGTCGCAGCCCGCGGGTTATTTCTTGAAGCGCAGGGTTAGCGCATCGGCCACGGCCGGGTGGACGAACTTGGTGATATCACCGCCCAACGCCGCGATTTCCCGGACCAGGGTCGAGGAAATGAAGGAATAACGCTCCGACGGCGTCAGGAACAGGCTCTCGACGTCCGGTGCCAGTTGGCGGTTCATGTTGGCCAGTTGGAACTCGTACTCGAAGTCCGAGACCGCCCGCAGGCCGCGCAGGAACACATTGGCGTTCTTTTCCTTGGCAAAGTGCGCCAAAAGCGTCGAGAAGCCGACCACTTCCACGTTGGGCAGGTGCTTGGTGACCTCGCGGGCCAGTTCCACGCGTTGCTCCAGTGGGAACAGCGGGTTTTTCTTCGGGCTGGCGGCGACGGCAATGATCACGTGGTCGAACAGGCGCGCGGCGCGTTCGACCAGATCGCCATGGCCCTTGGTAATAGGGTCGAAGGTACCTGGGTACAACACTCGGTTCATCGCGTCGTCCTGGCGGGAGTCCGTTGGGGAGTCGGATGGTATCGCAGCCTTCTCGGTCGGCCAAGTCGGCTGTTGCGTAAGAAAGCACTATAGACGGTGCGAATAATCCGGATATTCAGATGTTCGGTAAGCCCGTGGCGAGGGAGCTTGCTCCCGTTTGAGCGCGAAGCGCTCACAAAATGGGTCTGCTGCGCAGCCCAGCGGGAGCAAGCTCCCTCGCCACGGGTTCGTTGTTTTTTTCAATAAATGGTTCATGGGTTTTTCAGGCGTTCGGCCAGGGCCGTCGCTAATTGCGCGGTCAGCCCATACACCGATAATTGCGGGTTGGCGCCGATGCTGGTGGGGAACAGCGAGCCGTCATGGATCGACAGGTTGCCCAGTTGGTGATGGCGGCCAAGGCTGTCGGTGACAGCGGTTTTCGGGTCTTCCCCCATGGCGCAACCGCCCATCACGTGGGCGCTGCCCAGGCGTGTGCGGTACAAAGCCAGGTCGAGTCCGTCGATCAGTGTGCGGGCTTCGGCCAGGGTCTTAACGTAGCGGGCATCGCTGTGCAAGGGCATGACCGCCTTGGCGCCGCCGGCAAACTGGATCTCGGCCATGCTGTGGAAGGCCCGGCGCAAGCCATCCCAGGCATACGGCGTAACGGGATAATCGAGCACGGGCGTGCCGTCGCTGCGCAATTCGACGCTGCCGCCGGGGCTGTCCGGATGAAAGCCGTCGCGCAACAGTGCCAACATGGCGTGGGTATGGGGCAGTCGGGACATGTGCAAGGCGTTCTCGGGACCGAACCCGCCCAATAGCGTCGCGGCCAGGGCCGGGTGCAAGGGCGGGACTTCAAGCTTGTAGGACATTTTGCCGGTGGTGCCGTCCTGCCATTGGAAATGATCCGAATAAATCGATTGCGGCGCGCCGTAGAATGGGTTGATGACCTCGTCGAACTGCCCGGCGGACATGTTCACCAGATGCAGGAAGGTGCGTTTGCCCAGGCGTCGATGTGGATCCGGCGCATCGGAGCGCAGCAGCAGGCCTGGGCTGTTGATGCCGCCGCCCGCCAACACATAGTGCCGCGCCTTGACGGTGATGCGCCGCCCTGTCGGTGCCACGCAACGCTCGTCCATGGCTTGGCACTCGAGGCCGATGACGGCATCGTTTTTGAGCGTCAGACGCTCGGCCCGCGCCAGGTACAGCAGCGCGCCGCCCTTGTCCAGCGTGGCCGGGATGGTGGTGACCAGCATCGACTGCTTGGCGTTGGTCGGGCAGCCCATGCCGCAATAGCCCAGGTTCCAGCAGCCGCGTACGTTGCGCGGGATAACGTGCCAGGCGTAGCCCAATTGTTCACAACCTTTGCGGATCACGTCGTTGTTGGCATTGGGCGGAATCAGCCACGGCGCCACGCCCAGGCGTTGTTCCATCTGCGTAAACCAGGGCGCCATTTCAGCGCGGCCGTGGCCTTTTACGTTGTGCTCGGCAGCCCAGTGGTCGAGGGTCTGGTCAGGCGTGCGGAAGCTGGAGGTCCAATTGATCAGCGTCGTGCCACCGACGGCCCGGCCCTGGAGAATGGTGATGGCGCCGTCCTTGCTCATGCGCCCCAGGCCTTCCTGATACAGGCTGCTGTAGGCCTGGTCTTCGAGCAGCGTGAAGTCATGACTGGTCTTGAGCGGACCTTCCTCGATCAGCAACACGCGGTAGCCGGCGGCGCTGAGGATTTCGGCCGTGGTGCCGCCGCCAGCACCGCTGCCGACGATGGCCACGTCCGCTTCCAGGGTCAGGTCCTGGGTCAGTTGCGCACCGTTGTAGGTGGTCCAGCCACGGGCCAGGCCTTCGCGGAAGGGATCGGGTACGGGCATGTGCAGGGTTCTCTTATTATTATGGATGGACGATGAAGAACCCTGTGGGAGTGGGCTTGCTCCCACAGGAGTTGGGCCTGGCTTTCAAATCTTGGGCGGTCCTGGATACCCGCAGTGCGCCCAGGCTTCGGATTGGGTGTACCAGGCCATCATCACCAGTTGCAGCAACGAGCTATGGCCTTGACGCAGCAGATCCAGCGAACTGTTTTCCCACCGCCCGAGGAACTGGTGGATGTCATCGGCACTGGCGTTTTCCCACGAGCCCCAGACCCCGGTCAGCGGCCCGCGGGTAATCCCCAGCGTGAGCACGTCGAACAGTTGGCGCGTGAGTTTGAGCATGGTGGGGGACAGGTGGGCCAGGCTGCTGTCCAGGCTTCGCAGGGTCGCGTCAGTGGCGGTGCTAATCTGTCCGGCGGCCACTGCGCCGTCCAGCATCACGGGGATGACGCTGCGTAAAAATGGCAGGTCGCTGTCGCGCAGGGCCGCCAGGCCGTTGCTCGGTTGGCTGGGCGAGCAACCGCTCAGGCTGGCGCCCAGGCCGACGGTGGCCAGGAAGGCGCTGGCGCCGAGGCTGAACGTCAGCAGGCCGCGCCGTGACAGTGCGGGTGTATCGGTGAGGCTTGGGTTCATTATTGTTATTACCCGGGAAGAGACGTGTCAGCGGACAAACAGCTTCTGGATCAGTTTCTGCAAAGGCTTGCCGTAGGGCGGATAAATCAGCTTCGCGGCGTTGAATCGCTGTTTGGTCAGCACGCCCTTGGCCTTGCTGAAGGTCAGGAAACCCTCATGCCCGTGGTAATGCCCCATTCCCGAGGGCCCGATGCCGCCGAACGGCAAGTCGTCCTGGGCGACGTGCAGCAGCGTGTCGTTCAGGCAGACACCGCCGGAATGGGTTTCATGGAGTACACGGTTCTGTTCGGCCTTGTTGTAGCCAAAGTAGTAGAGCGCCAGTGGGCGGGGGCGCTGATTGATGTAGGCGAACGCCTGGTCCAGATTGTCATAGGGCACGATGGGCAGCAGCGGGCCGAAGATCTCGTCCTGCATGACGGTCATCTCGTCGCTGACATTGAGCAGCAGGCTGTGGGCCATGCGGCGGTCCTGGCCCTGGTCGAACAGTTCGATCAGCAGCGCGCCCTTGCTGGTGGCGTCGCTGATGTAGCCGTTGAGTCGCGCCAGCTGTCGTTCGTTGATGATTGCGGTGTAGTCCGGGTTGTTCGCCAGGGTTGGATAAAACCCGCGTACCGCTTCGCGATAGGCCTCAACGAACTCGCCGACGCGATTCTGCGGTACCAACACGTAGTCCGGGGCGACACAGGTTTGCCCGGCATTCAGGGTTTTGCCGAAGGCAATGCGTTCGGCGGCATCCTTGATGGGGACATCGACCGACACGATGGCCGGCGATTTCCCACCCAGCTCCAGAGTGACCGGGGTCAGGTTTTCGGCAGCGGCCCGCATGACATGCTTGCCGATGCTGGTGGCGCCGGTGAACAGCAGGTGATCGAAGGGCAGCTTGGAAAACGCCATGCCGATTTCCGCTTCGCCAAGCACCACGCAGACCAGGTCCTGGGGGAAGACCCGGGCCAGCAATTGCTTGAGCAGCAAGCCGGTCGCCGGTGTCGATTCGCTGAGCTTGAGCATCACCCGGTTGCCCGCGGCCAATGCCCCTACCAGCGGCCCGATGGCCAGGAACAGTGGGTAGTTCCATGGCACGATGACGCCGACCACGCCCAACGGCTGATAGATCACTTTGGCCGATGCCGGTTGAAAGGCCATGCCCACCTTGCGCCGGGAGGGTTTCATCCAACCCTGGAGATGTCGGCTGGCGTAATGGATACCGTGCAGGCTCGGCATCAGCTCGGCCAGCAGTGTTTCGTCGGCGCTGCGGTGGCTGAAATCCTGGCTGATGGCGTCGATCACGGCTTGTCGTTCGTTGCTCAATACCTCGCGCAGTGCCTTGAGCCATTGTCGGCGCTGTTCGGCCGGTGGCATTGGATGGGCGGCGTAGGCCTGGCGCTGGGCCTCGAAGAGCGACCGCAGCTCGTCCAGTTGTTGTTGAGACTCGTGCAGGTAGGCAACGTCGGCAGGCATCGTCGGGCACCGGATATTATTAGAGTGGGTGTTTTCTAGAGCTTATACTCTAAAAAGTCAATGGCATCCGTAACGGCGATGGGTTTTTCCTGTGACCGATAGGTCGTAAGATGCCGATCAATGCCTTCGTCGAATTAAAGCCCAAACCATGGCCCCACGAATGAAAACCAGCGAGCGCATCGTGCAAAACAGCCTCGAGCTGTTCAACCAGCAGGGCGAGCGTAGCGTCAGCACCAACCACATTGCCGCCCACATGGACATGTCCCCAGGCAACCTCTATTACCACTTCCCCAACAAGCAGGCGATCATCGCCGTGCTGTTCAGTGAATACGAGAACTTGGTGGACAGCTTCTTGCGCCCGCCCCAGGGCCGTGCGGCCACGGTGGAGGACAAGCGCTTCTATTTGCAGGAGCTGCTGGCGGCCATGTGGCGCTACCGTTTTCTGCACCGGGACCTGGAACATCTGCTTGACAGCGATCCGGACCTGGCGGCGCGCTATCGACGGTTTTCCCAGCGCAGCCTGATCCACGGCACCGCTATTTATGAAGGCTTCGTTGCCGCCGGCATCCTGAAGATGGACCGGGTGCAGATCGAGTCCCTGACCCTCAATGCCTGGATCATCCTCACGTCCTGGGTGCGGTTCCTGTGCACCACGCGGGAAAACTTCAGCCACCTGAGCGAGCAGGCCATCAAGCGTGGCGTGTATCAGGTACTGGTGTTGGAGGCCGGTTTCGTGACCGATCAGGCCCGCGAAGAGGTGGATGCACTGTTCAAAGAGTATTACGTCCCCCTGGCCCAGACCCTGGAGGAAGGGCAGTAGGACCGACCCCCGACTTAGCCACAGGAGTTCACCATGCCCATTGCGCAACTCATCAGCCCTCAAGCCCTCGAAGAGCGGCGATCACAGCCGGGGCTGGTCATCCTCGATTGCCGTTTTGCCCTGGAAGACCCGGATTATGGCCAGCGCAGTTATGCCGAGGGCCACATCGCCGGTGCGTCGTTCGCAGACCTTGAACGCGACCTGAGCGGGGCGGTGACCAAAGGCGTGACCGGGCGTCATCCGCTGCCGGAGCCGGGGGCCTTGATCGAGCGCCTCAAGGCCTGGGGAATCGATAACGACAGTGATGTCGTGCTGTACGACGACGGTCCCGGCGCCTATGCCGCGCGGGCCTGGTGGTTGCTGGCCTGGCTGGGCAAGCGCGATGGCGTGTACATCCTCGACGGTGGGCTCAAAGCCTGGCATGCCGCCGGCTTGCCCTTGAGCCTGGATCCGCCGCAGAACAGTCGCGGGAACTTCAGCGGGGCACCGGACGCGAGCTTGGTGCTCAGCGCCCAAGCGCTGCAACAACGCCTTGGCCAACCGGACATGACCCTGCTGGATGCCCGGGCGTTGCCGCGTTTCAAAGGTGAAGTCGAGCCCATTGACCCGATAGCCGGGCATATCCCGGGCGCCCAGTGCGCGGCGTTTACCGATAACCTGGGCGCCGATGGGCGCTTCCTGCCGGCCGACCAGCTCAAGCAGCGCTTCGCCGAAAAACTGGGCGAGCGCTCGCCCACCGATCTGGTGGCCTATTGCGGCTCCGGCGTGACGGCGTGTCATAACCTGTTTGCCTTGTGCCTGGCCGGGTATCCCTTGGGGCGGTTGTACGCGGGCTCGTGGAGCGAGTGGATCAATGATCCCCAGCGGGGCGTGGCGAAGGGCGAGTGATGTGATTGGCCAGGGCGCTTTTGTGTGGCGAGGGAGCTTGTTCCCGCTGGGCTGCGAAGCGGCCCCCCTCAGGTGAGTGCTGCGCACTCAAGCGGGAGCAAGCTCCCTCGCCACAGAAAACCAAGCCACGGTTCAGTCTCGGCCCAGATGGGCCAGCCATGTCGGAATCCGCCGCTCCAGATAATACCCCGGGTGCCGCAGGGTTCCGTCGACAAACCCCACATGCCCGCCCCGGGCGTGCAGTTCAATCCGGGTCGAGGCGGATAATTCGTCCGGTTCTGGCAGGCTGTGAGGGAACACAAAAGGATCGTCGGCGGCCTGGATGACCAGGGTGGGCGTGCAGATGCCCGCCATGAAATAACGGCTGGAGGCACGGCGGTAGTAATCCGCGGCATCGGAGAACCCGTGCAGTGGCGCCGTCACCCGGCCGTCAAAGTCCCAGAAGGTGCGCATGTTTTCCAACGGGCCAAGCGCCGCCAGGGTCGCCAGGCCTTCGTGGCGTCCGTCGTGCTGGAACTGACGTTGCTTGTTGCGCACATAGGCCACGAGCTGGCGCATGAAATGCGCCTGGTAGAACCTGGAGAATCCTTGGCCGATGCGATCGGCGCACTGGTCGAGGCGAAACGGCACCGAGACCGCCACCGCCCCTTGCAACTGGCTGTCGCGGCCGGTTTCCCCCAGATGCTTGAGCAGTACATTGCCGCCCAGTGAATAACCCACCGCAAACAGCGGTGCCAGGGGGCGTCGGGCGCGCAAATGGGTGATGGCGGCGGCGAGGTCTTCGCTGACGCCCGAGTGGTAGCTGCGGGGCAGCAGGTTCGGCTCACCCGAGCAGCCACGCCAGTTCAAGGCCGCACTGGCCCAACCCTGGCGACCGAGAGCCTGTTGCAGTCCGGCCACGTAAGGTGAGTTGGAAGAGCCGGTCAGCCCGTGAAGCACCAGCACCAGTGGTGCCTCGGCGCTGTGGGGGCCGTGCCAGTCAAGGTCGAGGAAATCACCGTCTTCCAGCCACAGGCGCTCGCGTTGGCGCTCGATGTGTGTGGTCTTGCGCCATAGCGGGCCCCACAAAGTCTGCAGGTGTGGGTTGCCAAGGCCCGGGGCGGGGACGAAACGCTCAGATGCGGCGGACATCATTATTGTTCTCGATGCACTGGTCAGCCGTTCAGTCAATGTCCTTTGCCAAACGCTGCCACAACGCGTAATACACCCGTCCGGATTTCTGCTCGCGATGCAAGCGCCAATTGCCCGGCAAGCCCAAGGTGGACGGGGCGGTCTCGCTTTCAGTGTAGACCCAGGCATCCTCGGCCAACCACTGACGTTCCTCGAGCAAGGTGCAGACCGTCGGCAACAGGTTTTGGTTGAAAGGTGGGTCGAGGAACACCAGGTCGAAAGGCGTTGCCGGTTGGCTGTCCAGGTAGCGCAGGGCGTCGGCGGTCTGCACCTGGCCGACGGTGCAGCGCAGGGTGCCCAAATGTTCTTTCAGGCTGGAGACAGCCAGGTTGCTGGCGTCCAGCGCCTGGCCCATGGCGGCGCCACGGGACAGGGCCTCGAGAAACAGCGCGCCGCTGCCGGCGAACGGGTCGAGCACCCGGGCACCCGCCACGTAGGGTGCGAGCCAGTTGAACAGGGTTTCGCGCACGCGGTCCGGGGTGGGGCGCAGGCCCGGGGCATCCGGGAAGCTCAAGCGCCGGCTGCGCCATTCGCCACCGATGATGCGCAACTGGTTCACACCGTTATGCACGGGTTTCTTGCTGGAAATCGATGGGCGGGCCATTAGTGCTCCGGAACTCCGAGCGGCTGCTCGGCAGGTTTGTCAGTGGGGGGCGGCAGCGGCTTTTGCGGCACGCTCGGGCCGGCGGTGACGATGACCATTTTGTCGGTGTTCAGGTGCTTGTTCAGTGCGGCCTTGACCTGATCGACCGTCAGTTCCTGGGACTGACGCATGAAGTCCTCCAGGTAGCTCAGCGGCAAGTCATAGAAGCCCATGGCGCCAAGCTGGCCGACGATATCGGAGTTGCTGGCAGTGGACAGCGGGAAACTGCCGGCCAGCTCGCGCTTGGCGTCATCCAGCTCCTTCTGGGTCGGGCCATTGGCGAGGTAATCGGCGAAAACCTCTTGCACCAGCTTCAGCGTGCCTTCACTCATCTCGGCGCGGGTCTGCAGGTTGATCATGAACGGGCCCCGGGCCTGCATCGGCGTAAAGCCGGAATACACGCCGTAGGTCAGGCCACGTTTTTCCCGCACCTCGGTCATCAGTCGGGTACCGAAACCACCGCCGCCAAGAATCTGGTTACCCAGGGAGACGGCGGCAAAGTCCGGGTCGTCCCGGTCGATGCCCAGTTGCGCGAGCATCAGGTTGGTCTGCTTGGATGGGAACTCGATGTGCTGGACGCTTGCTTTCGGCTCCACCGGCGCCGGGGTTTTCGCCAGGGCCGGGCCCTTGGGCAACGCAGCGGACACCTGGCTGGCGACCGCTTCGGCCTCGGCGCGGGACAAATCCCCCACCAGCGCGATCACCGCGTTGCCGGCGGTGTAGGCCTTGGCGTGGAATGCCCGGGCCTGGGCCAGGGTGATCGCTGGGATGCTTTGCGCGGTGCCGTCGCTGGAATGGGCGTAGGGGTGATCGCCATACAGGCGCTTCATCAGTTCCAGGCCCGCCAGTTTGCCGGGGTTCTGTTTCTGGTACTCGAAACCGGCGAGCATCTGGTTCTTGATGCGGGCGAAGGAGTCGGCAGGAAAGGTCGGTTTGCCGACGACTTCGGCGAACAGCTTCAACGCCGGCTCACGCTTGTCGGCTGCGCTGAGGCTGCGCAGGGACGCCACGGCCATGTCGCGGTAGGCGCCGTTGCCGAAGTCTGCACCGAGGCTTTCGAAACCTTGGGCAATGGCGCTGACGTCCTTGCCGGCCACGCCTTCGTTGAGCATGGCATTGGTCAGCAGCGCGAGGCCAGGGGCGTCGCCGTCCTGGCTGCTGCCGGCGGCGAAGGTCAGGCGCAGGTCGAACATTGGCAATTCGCGGGCTTCGACGAACAGCACCTTGGCGCCGTCGGCGGTTTTCCAGGTTTGCACGTCGAGCTGGCGGTGGCTGGGGGCTTTACCGTCCAGTTCCGCCAACGATTGCAGCTTGTTGCCGGACTTGGCGTTATCCAATGCCTGGCTGGCGGTGACGTCGGTGGTCGGCGACAGATAGAACGCCAGGGAGCCGGCCAGGACGATGAGCGCCAGGCCGATCAATACCGGGCGCCGTGATTTGCGCTCACTCATGAGCTTTCTCCTCGGGCAGGACATGCGCAACGCTCAGGCGCGAGCGGGTGAAATACAGCTGGGCTGCCTTCTGGATATCTTGCGGAGTCACGCTTTGTAGTTCAGCGAGTTCGGTGTCCATCAGCTTCCAGGACAAACCGACGGTCTCCAGCTGGCCGATGGCGGTGGCCTGGCTGGTGATCGAGTCGCGCTCATACACCAGGCCAGCGATGACCTGGGCGCGCACGCGTTCCAGCTCTTCGGCAGTCGGCGCGGTGGTCTTTAGTTGATCGAGCAAGCGCCAAAGCCCTGCCTCGGCCTGGGCCATGGTTTTGTTTTTCTGGGTATTGGGCGCCGCCGACAAGGTGAACAGCGAATCCCCACGGGTGTAGGCGTCGTAGTTCGACGAGCCGCCGGACACCAGTTCTTCGCCGCGCTCCAACTGGGTCGGGATCCGACCGCTGTAACCGCCGTCCAGCAAGGCGGAGATCAGTCGCAGGGCATTGACCGAACGCTTGTCGGTCGCCGTGGCGATACTCGGGACGTTGAAGGCCAGCATCAGGCTCGGCAGTTGGGTCTGTACATGGAGGGTGATCTGGCGTTCGCCGGGTTCGGCCAGCTCCAGGGGAATCTTCGCGGTCGGCACGTCACGCCGGGCCACCGGACCGAAATAGCGCTGGGCCAGGGCCTTGACCTCATCCGGCGTCACATCGCCGACCACCACCAGGGTCGCATTGTTCGGGGCGTACCAGGATTCGTACCAGTGGCGCAGTTCGCCGACGGTCATCCGGTCCAGGTCGGCCATCCAGCCAATGGTCGGCGTGTGGTAGCCGCTGGCCGGGTAAGCCATGGCCTTGAAGCGCTCGTAGGCCTTGGACATGGGCTTGTCGTCGGTGCGCATGCGGCGCTCTTCCTTGATCACTTCGATCTCGCGGCTGAACTCCTCCGGCGGCAGGCGCAGGCTGGCCATGCGGTCTGCTTCCAGTTCGAAGGCCACGCCCAGGCGGTCGCGGGCCAGTACCT
Source organism: Pseudomonas sp. NFACC16-2 (assembly GCF_900119205.1). NCBI lineage: Bacteria > Pseudomonadati > Pseudomonadota > Gammaproteobacteria > Pseudomonadales > Pseudomonadaceae > Pseudomonas > Pseudomonas sp. NFACC16-2. The sequence goes on from NZ_FPIX01000023.1 coordinate 18,948, forward strand.
GGTAATAGGCGGTGAAGTCATCGCTGGTGAAGGCGTTCTCTTCGGCACCGAGGTCGCGCAGGATCAGCGACGCTTCGCCGGGCCCGACTTTTTCGCTGCCCTTGAACATCATGTGCTCAAGGGCGTGGGACAAACCGGTCTGGCCTGGCGTTTCGTAGCTGGAGCCAACCTTGTACCAGACCTGGGAGACCACCACCGGCGCACGATGGTCTTCGCGCACGACGACTTTCAGGCCGTTGTCGAGGGTAAATTCGTGGGTGGGTTGTGGGTCGGCAGCCAAGGCTGAAAAGGGCAGACAAACTGTGCTGAGCAGCAGGCCTGCGGCGCGGCGGGCAAGAGCATTCATTCGTGTTTAAACCTGTTGGGTTGCCTGCTTGGCCTTAGCCTCAGCAGGCGAGGAGGTGCTAGGATACTGATCCGTTTTACTGGCGGCCACGCCTATCGGGCCTTTTATCGGCCCGGGGTTGTCTGGGTTCCCCGGAGAAATGTCGGGTTTACTCGTTGATCCCGGCGTTTTCGCCGATGATGCCGTACCAGTCCTTCGAAAAAATCGACTTTGTGGTGTCCTTGGGACGCCTCGACAAAATGTTGCGCGTGAACAAGCTGGATGAAACGCAGTCTGTTCAGCATTGAATATTTATCACCGAGGCGCCCTTGTGGCGCGTCGCTACTGTGAGATAGCCGTCCTCCATGTTTGGTTCCAACGACGACAAGAAGACCCCAGCTGCGGCTGGCGAGAAAAAAGGCCTGTTCGGATGGCTGCGCAAGAAGTCGCAGGAAACCATCGTCGAACAGCCACAACCGCTGCCTGAATCCGCCGCCGAGGCAGTGGCCGAAGAAACCACGCCCATCGTCCTGCCGATTGCCGAGCCGGTGCTGCAACCGGTCGAGCCTGAGACCGTTGTCGAGCCGGTGGCCGAGCAGCCGCTGACCCCGCCCGCCGAGCAAACCCCCTGGCTGACCTTGCCGGTGGCGGAAGAGCCGGTCGCGCTGGTCGAGGAAGCGGCGCCGCATGTCACCCCGCCGATTCCAGCGCCGACGCAGGTTGTCGAGGCGCCAGTCATCGACGCTGTCGTTGAGCCGCCGGTCGCCGTCGTTGCGCCCGTGGTTGCGCAAGCCGCACCCGAGTCGGCACCTGCGCTGTTGGAAACCGTCGAGCCCGTCCGTAGCGCCGAGGAAAACAAGGTTGGCTTCTTCGCCCGCCTCAAGCAGGGCTTGTCCAAGACCAGCGCCAGCATCGGCGAAGGCATGGCCAGCCTGTTCCTGGGCAAGAAAGTCATTGATGACGAATTACTGGAAGACATCGAGACCCGCCTGCTGACCGCCGACGTCGGTGTAGAGGCCACCTCGGTGATCATCCAGAGCCTGACCCAGAAGGTCGCGCGCAAGCAGCTGACCGACGCCGATGCACTGTACAAATCCCTGCAGGGCGAGCTGACCAGCCTGCTCAAGCCGGTGGAAAAACCGCTGGTGATCGCCTCGCAGAACAAGCCGTTCGTGATCCTGGTCGTCGGTGTCAACGGTGCTGGCAAGACCACTACCATCGGCAAGCTGGCCAAGAAGCTGCAGCTCGAAGGCAAGAAAGTCATGCTGGCCGCCGGCGACACCTTCCGCGCCGCCGCCGTCGAACAGCTGCAAGTGTGGGGCGAGCGCAACAAGATTCCGGTGATCGCCCAGCACACCGGCGCCGACTCCGCGTCGGTGATCTTCGACGCCGTTCAGGCCGCCAAGGCCCGTGGCATCGATGTGCTGATCGCCGACACGGCCGGTCGCCTGCACACCAAAGACAACCTGATGGAAGAATTGAAGAAGGTGCGCCGGGTGATCGGCAAGCTCGACGCCGACGCACCCCACGAGGTGCTGCTGGTGCTGGACGCCGGCACCGGACAGAACGCCATCAACCAGGCCAAGCAATTCAACCAGACCGTCGAACTGACCGGGCTGGCCCTGACCAAACTCGACGGCACCGCCAAGGGCGGGGTGATTTTCGCCCTGGCCAAGCAGTTCGGCCTGCCCATTCGCTATATCGGCGTGGGTGAAGGCATCGACGACTTGCGCACCTTTGAAGCCGAGCCCTTTGTCCAGGCACTGTTTGCCGAACGGGAGCATTCATGATTCGTTTCGAACAGGTCCGTAAACGCTATCCGAACGGTCACGTCGGCTTGCATGAGCTGAGCTTTCGGGTGCGTCGGGGCGAGTTTCTGTTTGTCACCGGCCATTCTGGCGCCGGTAAAAGTACCTTGCTGCGCCTGCTGCTGGCGATGGAGCGGCCCTCCACCGGCAAACTGCTGCTGGCCGGCCAGGACCTGAGCACCATCAGCAACGCCCAGATCCCCTACCTGCGGCGGCAGATCGGCGTGGTGTTTCAGAATCACCAGTTGCTGTTCGATCGCACGGTGTTCAACAACGTGGCGTTGCCGTTGCAGATCCTGGGCCTGTCCAAGGCCGAGATCATCAAGCGTGTGGACTCGGCCCTGGAGCGTGTGGCCCTGTCGGACAAGACCGACTTGTACCCGGGCGACCTGTCCACGGGTCAGCAACAGCGCGTCGGCATCGCCCGTGCCATCGTCCATCGCCCGGCCTTGCTGCTGGCGGACGAGCCCACCGGTAACCTCGACCCGCGCCTGGCGGCGGAGATCATGGGCGTGTTCGAAGACATCAACCGCCTGGGCACCAGTGTGCTGATTGCCAGTCACGACCTGGCGTTGATCGCGCGTATGCGTCACCGCATGCTCACGTTGCAGCGTGGACGCCTGATTGGTGACGGGGAGGCTGGCGTATGAGTGCTACTCGCAGCCCGAAAGTGGCCGAACGCGTGGCCCCGAAGGCCTCCGATCCGCAGCCGCAAAAGAAAAAACGCGACGATGATGACGGTCCGGACTTCGCCACGCTGCTGCGCGCCTGGATCGAAAGCCATCGCGCCAGCCTGCTGGACAGCCTGAGGCGCCTGGGCAAGCAGCCCATCGGCAGCTTCTTTACCTGCATGGTGATGGCGGTTGCCCTGAGTCTGCCCATGGGGCTGTCATTATTGCTAAACAATGTCGAGCGCCTGGGTGGTTCCTGGCAGCGCGCGGCGCAGATTTCCCTGTACCTGCAGATGGACGCGAGCCCCGGTGAAGGCCAGGCGCTGCGCGAGCAGATCAAGGCCATGCCGGGCGTGGCCGATGCCGAATACATCGGGCGCGAACAGGCGCTCGAGGAGTTCCAGCAGCAGTCCGGCCTGGGCGAAGCCCTCAAGGAACTGCCGGAGAATCCGCTACCGGGCGTGGTGCTGGTGACGCCGAATGAGGTCGACAAGCCGACCCTTGAAGCATTAAGACAAAGACTTTCCGAGTTGCCGAAGGTACAACAGGCGCAACTTGATCTAGTCTGGGTCGAGCGTCTTGCGGCGATCCTCAAGCTCGGCGACCGGTTTGTCTTCGGTCTGACGGTGCTGCTGGTTTCTGCATTACTTTTGGTGATAGGCAATACCATTCGTCTTCATATTGAAAACCGCCGCACCGAGATAGAAGTGATTAAACTCGTCGGCGGTACGGACAGTTATGTACGCAGGCCCTTCCTTTATATGGGGGCGCTGTATGGCTTCGGTGCCGGGATTCTGTCCTGGGGCGTATTGGCGTTCGGCCTGGACTGGCTGAACGATGCGGTAACGGGGCTGGCCGGTTTGTACGGCAGTGATTTCTCGCTGGCCGGCGTGCCAGTCGCCGACGGTCTGTCGCTCTTGCTTGGCGCGGTGCTGTTGGGTTATATCGGTGCATGGATTGCGGTCGCACGCCACTTGCGTGAGCTTGCGCCAAAATAGGTTTTTTTGCGCGTATTGACCTTTCGGTTTTTGTGGGAACTTGTCCTACGGTTCCCGGTCAATTTTCGCAGTGCTGAACTGCACGAGTTATGTGAGTCGGAGGTTTTTTCGTATGACCACTTCTTTGCAACCTGCTTATGCTCTGGTCCCGGGTGCGAACCTGGAGGCCTATGTGCACACGGTGAACAGCATCCCCTTGCTGACCCCCGAGCAGGAGCGTGAACTGGCCGAGAGTCTCTATTATGAGCAGGATCTTGAGGCGGCTCGGCAGATGGTGCTCGCCCACCTGCGTTTTGTCGTACATATCGCCCGCAGCTATTCCGGCTACGGGCTGGCCCAGGCCGACCTGATCCAGGAAGGCAATGTCGGCCTGATGAAGGCGGTCAAGCGCTTCAACCCGGAAATGGGCGTGCGCCTGGTGTCGTTTGCCGTGCACTGGATCAAGGCGGAAATCCACGAGTTCATCCTGCGCAATTGGCGCATCGTGAAAGTCGCGACCACCAAGGCCCAGCGCAAACTGTTCTTCAACCTGCGCAGCCAGAAGAAGCGCCTGGCCTGGCTGAACAACGAAGAAGTCCACCGCGTGGCTGAAAGCCTGGGCGTCGAACCCCGGGAAGTGCGCGAGATGGAAAGCCGCCTGACCGGTCATGACATGGCTTTCGACCCGGCCGCCGAAGCGGACGACGACAGCGCTTTCCAATCGCCGGCCAACTACCTGGAAGACCACCGGTACGACCCGGCGCGTCAACTGGAAGACGCCGACTGGAGCGACAACTCCAACACCAACCTGCACGAAGCCCTGGAAGTGTTGGACGAGCGCAGCCGCGACATCCTCTACCAGCGCTGGCTGGCCGAGGAAAAAGCCACGCTGCACGACCTGGCGCAGAAGTACAACGTGTCGGCCGAGCGGATTCGTCAGCTTGAGAAGAGCGCGATGAACAAGCTCAAGGTGTCGATTGCGGCTTGACCTGCGGACCTGCGGCAATGGCCTTAAAAAACGCCCCGATCAGCGATGATCGGGGCGTTTTTGTTTGTGTGATCGTTCCCACGCGTGGGAATGCCTCCACGGACGCTCTGCGTTCGGCTCTTGAGGGGACGCGGAGCGTCCCAGGCTGCATTCCCACGCGGAGCGTGGGGACGATCATAAAGCGGGTGGCTACTGCGCCCAAGGTGCTCGCCGCGAATCATTGAGCCCCAGCAAATAACTGTCGCCTCCCAACTGGCTCATCTGCTGGCGAATCCAGCTCGCCCTGCGCAGCACGTAAGGGCTCGGCCGGCTGGCGCTCCATTTCCGCGGGTTAGGCAAGACCGCTGCCAACAGGCTGGCCTGCTGCCGGGACAACGCGTCGGCGCTGACGCGAAAATGATGCCGTGCTGCGGCTTCGGCCCCGAACACGCCGTCATCCCATTCGACACTGTTGAGGTACACCTCAAGGATCCGCTGCTTGGGCCAGAACACTTCGATCAGTGCGGTGAACCAAGCCTCCAGCCCTTTGCGCAGCCAGCTGCGACCGGACCACAGGAACAGGTTCTTGGACACTTGCTGGCTGAGGGTGCTGGCGCCGCGAATCGAACCGCCACGTCCGTTGTGGACGAACGCCGCCTGGATCGCGCCGATGTCGAAGCCCCAGTGCTCGGGGAATTTCTGGTCTTCGCCAGCAATCACCGCCACTTTCAGGCTATCGGAGATCTGGTCCCAAGGCTGCCAGGTGCGCTGCAGGTCGATGGGTTCGCCGCCGAACCAGGATTCAACCTTGCGCTCGATCATCAGCGCCGTGAACGGCGGCGGCACCACGCGAAACAACAGCACGAGCACAACGCTGCCAACGGCGAACCAGAGCAGGGCTTTAAGGAATCGTCGAAACAGTAAACGCAGCATAGAGATGGCTTGGCCGAACCCGTCGAGCGGGCCATTATACAGACCCTGCCCACCGAGTCTGACTGGAGTTCCCATGTTGCGTAGCTTTCTGATGCTGGCTGCTTTTTTCGGCTTCACGGGCGTGGCACTGGGAGCATTTGCCGCCCACGGCCTGAAAAACCGCCTGAGCGCCGAGTACCTGGCGATTTTCCACACCGGTGTCACCTACCAACTGGTGCACACCCTGGCGTTGCTGGGCGTTGCGCTGCTGGCTACGCACATTCCCGGTCGCGTCGTCACCTGGGCCGGGATTTCGTTTGTCATCGGCATCCTGTTGTTCTCCGGCAGCCTGTATCTGCTGACCCTCACCGGTATCAGCAAGCTGGGCATCATCACGCCGTTCGGCGGCGTGGCCTTCCTGGTCGGCTGGCTCTGCCTGGGGCTAGCGGCCTGGCGCCTCCAGCTTGCCGCTTGAAGCTTGCCGCTTGTAGCTCTCCCTGACCAAGGGGCTTGGGTCCCCCAGACTGATCGGGCTAGAATGCCAGCCCCTAAAAATGATGACGGCATCCGGCATGCGCATTCAGTTGAACGGCGAACCCCTTGATCTGCCCGACGGCGAAACCGTTGCGGCCCTGCTGACCCGTCTGGAACTCACCGGGCGTCGGGTGGCGGTGGAACTCAATCTGGATATCGTCCCGCGCAGCCAGCACGCCGAAACCACCTTGAACGACGGCGACAGCGTCGAAGTGGTCCACGCCATCGGCGGCGGCTAGTCGCCTCGGTTTCGCAGCCTTTCGCAAGAACCTCACCCCAACAGAGGATTTCCCATGAGCATCGTTCGTAGCGACAAGCCCTTCGTCCTGGCCGGTCGTACCTACCAGTCGCGCTTGCTGGTAGGCACCGGCAAATACCGCGACATGGAAGAAACCCGCCTGGCCATCGAAGCCTCTGGCGCCGAAATCGTGACCGTCGCCGTGCGCCGGACCAACATCGGCCAGAACCCGGGCGAACCGAACCTGCTGGATATCCTGCCGCCGGATCGCTACACCATCCTGCCGAATACCGCCGGCTGCTTCGACGCCATCGAGGCCGTGCGCACCTGCCGCCTGGCCCGTGAACTGCTCGACGGCCACAACCTGGTGAAGCTGGAAGTGCTGGCGGACCAGAAAACCCTGTTCCCCAACGTGATCGAAACCCTCAAGGCTGCCGAAACCCTGGTCAAGGAAGGTTTCGACGTGATGGTCTACACCAGCGATGACCCGATCATCGCCCGTCAGTTGGCGGAAATCGGCTGCATCGCGGTCATGCCGCTGGCCGGCCTGATCGGCACGGGCCTGGGGATCTGCAACCCGTACAACCTGCAGATCATCCTGGAAGAAGCCAAGATCCCGGTGCTGGTGGATGCCGGTGTCGGTACCGCCTCCGACGCCACCATCGCCATGGAACTGGGTTGCGAAGCGGTGTTGATGAACTCCGCCATCGCCCACGCCCAGCAGCCGATCCTAATGGCCGAAGCCATGAAGCACGCCATTGTCGCCGGTCGCCTGGCGTACCTGGCTGGCCGCATGCCGAAAAAACTTTACGCCAGCGCCTCCTCGCCGCTGGATGGTCTGATCAAGTAAGAGCCATTGATGACTGAATCGAACGACACGCCGGTCCTGCCGGAAGAAGGCGAAGAGCGCCAGCACCGCCGCATCAAGAGTTTCGTGATGCGCGCCGGGCGCATGACTGAAGGCCAGCAGCGCGGCCTGGAGCAGGGTGCGCCGCTGTTTGTCCTGCCGCTTGCCGATGCGCCGGTGGATTTTGACCAGGTGTTCGGCCGCTCGGCCCCGCGCTCGCTGGAAATCGGCTTCGGCATGGGCCACTCGCTGCTGGAAATGGCCGCCGCTTCGCCGGAGCAGGATTTCATCGGTGTGGAAGTCCACCGTCCCGGTGTCGGTGCGCTGCTCAACGGCGTACTGACCCAGGGACTGACCAACCTGCGGGTCTACGATTGCGACGCCATCGAAGTGCTCAACCGCTGCGTGGCCGACAACAGCCTCGACCGGCTGATGCTGTTCTTCCCGGACCCTTGGCACAAAAGCCGCCACCACAAGCGCCGTATCGTCCAGGCGTCGTTCGCTGAGCTGGTGCGCAGCAAGTTGAAGGTCGGTGGTGTGCTGCACATGGCCACCGATTGGGAACCCTATGCCGAATACATGCTGGAAGTGATGAATGTCGCGCCGGGCTATCGCAACTTGGCCGAAGACGGCAAGTGCGTCCCGCGCCCGGCTGAACGGCCGATCACCAAGTTCGAGCGCCGTGGCGAACGCCTTGGGCATGGGGTGTGGGATTTGAAGTTCGAGAAGTTGGCGTAAACACCAGGCGGTAAAACTGTGGGAGCGAGCTTGCTCGCGATGAGACCATGACATTCAGCATCAATGCTGCTGTCAGGCCGCCATCGCGAGCAAGCTCGCTCCCACAGTTGTTTTGTGGTGTCGGAGGAATCAGCGCCGATCCGCCACCACGCCAATCAACACCAGCACCACCAACAACACCGGTGCCAGGCTGTAGTTGTTGAACTGGCTCAAGCCCCGAACGACCCACGGCGTGGCATAGATCAGTGCCGCGCCGCTGCCGATCATGCACAGCAGGGCGATCAACGGGACGCGCAAGGCGCCGGCGATGCTGCCCAGGCGTTGCTCGACCCAGCCCTTGATGTCGGCACCAAACAACACCAGCAGGCAGCCTACCAATGCCAGGGAGATTTCCGACAGGTTGCTGCGGCTCCAGCGGGACACGGTGGCGAGCAGGTCGAGTACCAGATCCATTCGATTTCCTTGTTTGGGTAATTAGCTCAAAAATGTCTGCAGCAAGTCGTTGAGAAACAGCTGTCCGCGCTCGGTGGCCGCCAGACGTGTCGGTTCGACCTGCAACAGCCCGCTTTGTTCGGCCTCGCGCCGGCCTTCGGCCAGGCTTTGCAGGGGCAGGCCGGTGCGCTGCGAAAACAGTTGAGCGTCAACGCCTTCGGTCAGGCGCAGGGCGTTCATCAGGAACTCGAACGGCAGCTCTTCGTTGGTCAGGGTTTTTTCCCCTGCCAGGAAGCGCTTGGCCAGGTTGAGATAGTCCTTGGGCAGGCGGGTCTTCCAAGTGCGTACGATGCGCCCGTCCGGATGGCTGAGCTTGCCGTGGGCACCGGCACCGATGCCAATGAAGTCGCCGAAACTCCAATAATTGAGGTTATGCCGCGCCGCCCGACCGGGTTGGGCGTAGGCCGAGACTTCGTATTGGGCGTAGCCGTGCTCGGCCAGCAGGGCTTGCCCGGCTTCCTGGATGTCCCACAGCGTGTCGTCTTCGGGCAAGGTCGGCGGCTGGTTCCAGAACACCGTGTTCGGCTCCAGCGTCAGCTGATACCAGGACAGGTGGGTCGGCTTCAAGGCGATGGCTTGGCGCAGGTCGCCCAGGGCGTCGTCGAGGGACTGGTCGGGCAGGCCATGCATCAGGTCCAGGTTGAAGTTATCGAACCCGGCCTGACGGGCCATGCCGGCGGCGCGCACCGCCTCGTCACCTTTGTGGATCCGTCCCAGGGCCTCGAGCTTGGCCTGCTGGAAGCTCTGGATGCCGATGGACAGGCGATTGATGCCCAAGGCCCGGTAAGCGACGAATTTTTCTTGCTCGAAGGTGCCGGGGTTGGCTTCCAGGGTGATTTCAATGTCCTGGGCGAAAGGTATCCGCGCCTCGACCCCCTTGAGCAATCGCCCCAGGGCTTGGGCGCTGAACAGGCTCGGGGTGCCGCCACCAAAAAAGATCGAGCTCAACGGGCGACCATGAACCGCATGCAGATCCTGGTCGAGGTCGGCCAGCAAGGCGTCGACATATTCCTCTTCCGGCAACTGCGGGCTGGCGGTGTGGGAGTTGAAGTCGCAATACGGGCATTTGCGCACGCACCACGGGATGTGGACGTACAACGCCAGGGGCGGCAGCACCGGCAGCGGCGCCCGAAGCGTTTGTACACCGCCATGAATCAGCGGTGTGGGAGCGTCGTCGATCATTGCAGGCCCAGGCGTTGACGCAGCAGGGCCATCGCACGGGCGCGGTGGCTCAGTTGGTTCTTTTCCACCGGCCCCAGCTCGGCGCTGGAGCAATTGCGCTCCGGCACCCAGAACAACGGGTCATAGCCAAAACCATGCTCGCCGCTGGCTTCGGTGAGGATGCGCCCGTGCCACAGGCCTTCGCAGAGGATCGGCAGCGGATCATCGGCATGGCGGACCAGGGCCAGCACGCACACGAACTGCGCGCCGCGCTCGGCTTCGGGCACGTCCTTGAGGGCGTCGAGCAGCTTGGCATTGTTCGCCGCGTCACCTTTGCCGTCAGCGTAACGGGCCGAGTAAATGCCTGGCGCGCCGCCCAGGAAGTCCACGGCCAGCCCGGAATCGTCGGCCAGCGCTGGCAGGCCCGAGATGCGTGCGGCATTGCGGGCCTTGAGGATGGCGTTCTCGACAAACGACAGGCCGGTCTCTTCCGGTTCCACCTGGCTGAACTCGCCAATCGAGCGCAAGTGCACCGATCCGCCGAGCATGGCCTGCAGTTCCTTGAGCTTGCCGGCGTTGTGGCTGGCCAGTACGAGTTGGGTGAGGTTCATCATTCGCCTGGGAACAGTTCCTGGTTGAAGTTGAGGGTGTTGATCTTGTCGCCGGTTTGCACCTTGATCTCGAAGGTGCGGGTTTCCTGCTGGGGCACTGGGTATTGGGCGATGTAGTAGATCGCGCCTGGCTCGGTCACCTGCTTGAATTTCAGCGGGATGCTCTGGCTGGTGAGGTCTTTCACCGTGCCGCTGACCTGGGCCATCAAGGGCTTGCCATCCTTGAGCACCGAGATGTTGATCACGCCTTGTTGCTTGCTGCGAATCAGCTCGGCAGCCTTGGCGATATCCGGCGTCAGGAAGGTGGAGTTGAACGTGTTGTAGTGCACGGTGACGTCACCGAACACTTCCTTGCGCTCGCCCTTGATGACATCGGCGGCCATGGCGCTAACGCTCAGGCAAGCGGTGATGAGAAACAACGCTAGACGGTTCATGTCGTGCTCCTGGTGAGGCCGGGGCTCACACCGCGACCTGATAATCGGTAAGGCCTGGGCTGCTGACCCGATAGATGCCTATTTCACCTAACAGATTAGGCCATAGCTTGCTGGCCCACCCGTGGCGGTGCTGCTGGTCCACGGCCAGGCGATCGATGACCTTGGCTTCACGCTCGCGGCACAGCGCTTCGAAATCCTCAAAGGTGCAGAAGTGGATGTTCGGCGTGTTGTACCAGGTGTAGGGCAGGAACTCCGAGACCGGCATGCGGCCCTTGCTCGCCAGGTACCAGCGGCAACGCCAATGGCCAAAGTTGGGGAAGGTGATGATGCACTGGCGTCCGACCCGCAGCATTTCGTCGAGGATCTTGTCCGGATAGTGCACTGCTTGCAGCGCCTGGGTCATGACCACGATGTCGAAGCTGTTGCTAGCAAAGTTGCCCAGGCCCTTGTCCAGGTCCTGCTCGATCACGTTGATGCCCTTGGCGACGCACTCGGCAATGTTCTCCGGGTCGTTTTCCAGGCCGTAGCCGCTGACTTGCTTGTTGTCCCGCAGCCAGGTCAGCAGTTCGCCGTTGCCGCAGCCCAGGTCGAGCACGCGGCTGCCGGCGGGGATCCATTCCTGGATGATTTCCAGATCGGCTCTCATGGCGTCCTCACAGCGTTATACGGTTCATGTAGTTGCCGAACGCCTGCAGGTAGCGCGGGATCGGGATCAAAAAGGCGTCGTGACCCTGGGGCGCGTCGATTTCCAGGTAGCAGACGTCCTTGCGCGCGGCCATCAGCGCGTCCACCAGCTCCCGCGAGCGCGCCGGGGAGAAGCGCCAGTCGGTGGTGAACGACATCACGCAGAACTTGGCGGTGGCATTGGCGAAGGTTTTCGCCAGGTTATCGTCGAAGTTCGCCGCCGGATCGAAGTAGTCCAGCGCCTTGGTCATCAACAGGTAGGTGTTGGCGTCGAAACGCCCGGAGAACTCTTCACCCTGATAACGCAGGTAGCTCTCGACCTGGAACTCGACGCTGTGGAAGTCGTAGTTGAGCTTTTCGCTCTTGAGGCCACGGCCGAATTTCTCGCCCATGGAGTCGTCGGACAGGTAGGTGATGTGCCCGACCATCCGCGCCAGCATCAGCCCGCGCTTGGGGATCACGCCGTGCTCCTGGAACGAGCCGCCGTGGAACTCGGGGTCGGTGAGGATCGCCTGGCGCGCCACTTCGTTGAAGGCGATGTTCTGCGCCGACAGCTTGGGCGCCGAGGCGATTGCCAGGCAGTGGCGCACGCGGTCCGGGTAGGTGATGGTCCACTGCAGGGCTTGCATGCCCCCCAGGCTGCCGCCGATCACGGCTGCCCACTGGCCGATCCCGAGGCGATCGGCCAGGCGTGCCTGGCTGTGGACCCAGTCTTCCACGGTCAGCACCGGGAAATCGGCACCGAAAGGTTTGCCGGTGTCCGGGTTGAGGCTGCTGGGGCCGGTGGAGCCGTTGCAGCCGCCCAGGTTATTCAGGCTGACCACGAAGAACTTGCTGGTATCGATGGGCTTGCCCGGGCCGATGCAGCTGTCCCACCAGCCGGGCTTGCGGTCGTCGACGCTGTGGTAGCCGGCGGCGTGGTGATGCCCCGACAAGGCGTGGCAAATCAGCACGGCATTGCTCGCCGTGGCATTGAGGGTGCCGTAGGTTTCGTAGATCAGGTCATAGGCTGGCAACGAACGGCCGCAGGCCAGGGCCAGGGGCTCGCTGAAATGCGCCATTTGCGGCGTCACCAGACCAACGGAATCGGGGGGAAAGGCAGCTGGCATCGACCCTGCTCGCGTTGAAATGAGGCGTAAGTCTAAAGACCGCTGTGGCAGGCGGCAAGCAAAGGCGCGGGACGGATTTTTTGGCCCACCGCAAACCAGTCGCCGGAAGATTTATCTGTGGTGAGGATATTTCTCTGTGGCCAGGTGGGATTTCTCTGTGGCGAGGGGATTTATCCCCGTTGGGCTGCGCAGCAGCCCCTGAAGCTGGCATCTCGGTGTGTCAGGTTGATTGAGTCGCTGCTTTTAGGGCCGCTTCGCAGCCCAGCGGGGATAAATCCCCTTGCCACAAGGTTCCGGCGCTAACCGATCAAGTGCGTGTTAGCCCAGGCAACTCCGGCAGCTTCTTCGGCGAATGAATCCGCACCCGCTTCTGCCGGTTCAACTCGCCACTGATCAGGCTGACCTGGCTCTTGGACACGCCAAACGCCTTGGCCAGGAACGCCATCAGGTAGGCGTTGGCCTTGCCCTCGACCGGCGGGGCGGTGAGGCGGATCTTCAGGCGGTCACCGTGCAGCCCGGCGAAATCATCGCTGCGGGCTGCCGGTTGCAGGTGACACTCCAGGATCAGGTCGTCGCCATCCCAGCGAAAGTAGCTCACCGGGGTCAGATCAGCAGGCGCAGGATTTCCGGCATCATGGTGATCGCCGCCAGGTTGTTGATCACCAGCATGTCGATCAGCTTGAGCACCATGAACGCCAGGATCGGCGAGATATCCAGGCCGCCAAGGTTCGGCACGATACGACGGAACGGTGCCAGGGCCGGTTCGCAGATCTGGTTGACCAGTTCGGCACCTGGGTTATGGCTGCCCGGCGCGACCCACGACAGGATCACGCTGATGATCATGGCGAAGAAGAAAATCTTCAGGAACAGCGCGGTCACGCCAATGAGCGACCAGATCAGCAGTTGCAACGGGTTGCCGGTGGTGCCGTAGGTCAGCAGCAGGGTCAGGGCCATCAGCGCCAGTTGCACCAGGATCGCCAGTACCAGCGAGGACATGTCCAGGCCGAACACGCTTGGGATGATCCGGCGCAGTGGCTTGAGCAGCGGCTGGGTGGCCTTGACGATGAACTGGCAGAGCGGGTTGTAGAAGTTCGCGCGCACCAGTTGCAGCACGAAACGCAGCAGCACGATCAGCAGGTACAGGCTGCCGAGGGTTTGCAGCACGTAGACCGCTGCAGTGTTCAATCCAATCATGAATAACTCCTTATTGGCCCAGTTGTTCGGCCATTTCGGCCGAGCGGTGCGCGGCGGCGCCGAGTGCTTTTTCCACCAGGGCTTCGAAGCCCCCGGCCTGGAACGATTTGATGGCCGCTTCGGTGGTGCCGGCCGGTGAGGTCACGCGGCGGCGCAGCTCGGCCGCGTCGACGTCGCTGGAGACAGCCATGTGTGCGGCGCCGAGTGCGGTCTGCAAGGTCAGCTGGGCGGCGGTTTCCCGGGGCAGGCCGAGTTTCTCGCCGGCGGCGGTCATGGCTTCGATCAGCAGGAAAAAGTACGCCGGGCCTGAGCCGGAGACGGCGGTGACGGCGTCCAATTGCTGTTCGGTGTCCAGCCACAGTGCCAGGCCGACAGCCGACAGCAGTTCCTCGGCCTGCTGGCGTTGTGCGGCGGACACTTGGGAAGTAGCGAACAGGCCGCTGACGCCCTGGCGCAGCAGTGCCGGGGTGTTGGGCATGCAGCGTACGATCGGCTGCTCGCCGAGCCAGTTGTTCATGCTGGCGCACGTGATGCCGGCGGCAATCGACACCACCAGTTGATGAGGCTTGAGGCTTGGGCGCAGGGCCGCGCAGACGGTTTTCATCGCTTGCGGCTTGACCGCCAGCACGATGACGTCCGCGCCGTCGATGGCCTGGGCGTTGTCGGCGAAGGTTTGGATGCCGTGTTCGCGGCTCACCCGGTTGCGGGTCTCTTCACCCGGATCGCTGGCGCGGATCAGGGAAGCGTCCAGGCCCTTGGCCCGCAGGCCGCCGATCAGGCTGGCGGCCATATTGCCGGCGCCGATGAAGGCAATACGCGTGTTGCTCATGACAGGTCCTTATAAAGAGATGAGTCGGCCATGTTTCAGGATTGACCGTAGTCGCGGGCACCGAACAGGGCCGTTCCGATGCGCACCCAGGTGGCGCCTTGGGCAATCGCTGACTCAAGGTCGTGGCTCATGCCCATGGAAAGGGTGTCCAGCGGTAGCGCCAGGCTGGCTTGCAAGCGTTGGACCGCGGCGAAGGCAGCATCCTGGGCGGCGCGGTCTTCGGTGGGTTCGGGAATCGCCATCAATCCGCGCAGTTTCAGGCGGGGCAGGGCGCTGATAGCGCTGGCCAGGGCGGGCAGGTCCGCTGGGGTGCAGCCGGATTTGCTGGCTTCACCGCTGACGTTGACCTGAATGCAGATGTTCAGCGGTGGCAAGTCGGCCGGACGCTGCTCGGACAGACGCTGTGCAATTTTCAAGCGATCCACGGAATGCACCCAGTCGAAATGTTCGGCGATAGCGCGCGTCTTGTTCGATTGAATGGGGCCGATGAAGTGCCAGATCAAGGGCAGGTCGGTCAGTTCGAGCTGTTTGCCCAAGGCTTCTTGCAGGTAGTTCTCGCCGAAGTCCCGCAGGCCGGCGGCATAGGCTTCGCGCAGGGCCTGGACGGGCTTGGTCTTGCTCACGGCCAGCAGCTGAACACTGTGTTCGGCACGCTGGGCGGCCTGCTCCGCAGCGCGGATGCGCGAACTAACCTGAGCGATGTTGTCTGCTATCGTGGACATAAAGAAGCGCCAGCGGTGAGGTTCGCGGCATTCTACTGGAATTGAGGAGCGCTATGGATATCACTGAGTTACTGGCGTTCAGCGCCAAGCAGGGCGCGTCGGACCTGCACCTGTCCGCCGGGCTGCCACCGATGATCCGCGTCGATGGCGATGTCAGGCGCATCAACCTGCCGGCATTGGACCACAAGCAGGTTCATGAACTGATCTACGACATCATGAACGACCGGCAACGGGTAGATTACGAAAAGTTTCTGGAGACCGATTTTTCCTTCGATGTGCCGGGCGTGGCGCGGTTCCGGGTCAACGCCTTCAACCAGAATCGCGGTGCGGGGGCCGTGTTTCGGACCATTCCGTCGAAAGTCCTGACCATGGAAGACCTGGGGATGGGCGAGGTATTTCGCAAAGTGACCGAGGCGCCTCGCGGACTGGTGTTGGTGACCGGGCCGACCGGTTCAGGCAAGTCCACCACATTGGCGGCCATGATCGATTACTTGAACAGCCACAAGCACCATCACATCCTCACCATCGAAGACCCTATCGAATTCGTTCACGAACCGCGCAAATGCCTGATCAACCAGCGTGAGGTGCACCGCGACACCCAGGGTTTCTCCACGGCCCTGCGTTCGGCCCTGCGGGAGGACCCGGACGTGATCCTGGTGGGGGAGATGCGCGACCTGGAGACCATTCGCCTGGCGCTGACAGCCGCGGAAACCGGGCACCTGGTGTTTGGCACCCTGCACACCACATCGGCGGCCAAGACCATTGACCGGGTGGTGGACGTGTTCCCCGGCGACGAGAAGTCCATGGTTCGTTCGATGCTGTCGGAATCACTGCAGGCGGTGATTTCCCAGACGCTGGTCAAGAAGATCGGCGGCGGCCGGATCGCGGCGCATGAAATCATGCTGGGCACCTCGGCCATTCGGAACCTGATCCGTGAAGACAAGGTGGCGCAGATGTACTCGGCCATCCAGACGGGGGGTTCGCTGGGAATGCAGACTCTGGATATGTGCCTGAAGGAACTGGTGAACAAAGGCTTGATCAGCCGCGAACATGCGCGGGAGCGGGCGCGTACGCCGGATAATTTCTAGAGGGGCAAGCGGTGTGACCTATGGCGGGGGGGTATCTGTGGCGAGGGGATTTATCTGTGGCGAGGGGATTTATCCCCGCTGGGGCGCGAAGCGCCCCCCAACAATATAAGGCTTTCACCTTTATTTCAGGCTGGCCATTTGGGGCTGCTTCGCAGCCCAACGGGGATAAATCCCCTCGCCACAGGGGGCCGGTGAGCGCTTCAGATCAGCGCTGAACCACGCGCATCGCACCCGGCTCTTTCGGCAGCACGCGCTTGGCCACCACGTAATGGGTGTTCCAGTACGGTTTGTTCAAGGTGTCGATGCTCACCGACTTGCCACGGCGCGGGGCGTGGATGAAGCGGTCGTTGCCCAGGTAGATGGCCACGTGGTTGACCCGGCGGCTCTTGAGCTTGAAGAAGATCAGGTCACCGGGCTTGAGGTCCTTGCGCTCGACTTTCTCGCCATGACCGGCGGCCATGGCGTTGGAGGTGCGCGGCAGGTCGAAGGTGGCGTCGTTGAAGGCGTATTTCACCAGTCCGCTGCAATCGAAACCTTTACTTGGGCTACTGCCGCCCCAACGATAAGGTGTGCCCAGTACATTCACGGCGCGACTCAACACATTGCTGCTCGCTTTGGTCGCCATCGGCGGGACCAGCTTGCTGTTGGTCGTGCTCACGCGCTGGGCGCTTGGCTTGTCCTTGCTCAAGGAGGCAGAGACATGGGATTTCGGGGTATAGCCGTTGACGTTGGGAAGACGTTGCTCACGATTGGTGGCGTGGGCGGCCAGTGGCAATAATAGGCAAATGGTTAGCCATGTCTTGAAAAATGGACGCATTAGGCAAGGCTCTTAAAGGTTGGCGCGCAACTTTATAACAGCTTTTTTTGCCATTCCGAGGCCGTTTGTCGATTCGAAACGCAGCGAAAAAACCGGCGAAATGCGACAAGTTGACCTGATTGTCCGACAGAACCCCTATATCACGGGGCTTTCGCCGGTTCGAATCGCCCAGGACCGCTTGTCGGCTGGACACGAAAAAGTCACAAAAACTCCGAAAAAATTTATCTATCGAGGCAAAAGAGGCCATTCATGAACAGCTATCAGCAGAACGCCAGCCACGATACCCACAGCAAAGTCATTGGGTATCTGCTGTGGATTTTCGGTTTTACCGGCGCCCACCGTTTCTATTACGGCAAGCCGGTCACGGGCACGATCTGGTTCTTCACCTTCGGCCTGCTGGGCATTGGTTGGCTGATCGACCTGTTCCTGATCCCGGCCATGGATCGCGAAGCGGACCTGCGGTTTACCCCGGGGCCTATCGAGTACAGCGTGGCGTGGATTCTGCTGACGTTTCTCGGGGTGCTGGGCGTACACCGCATGTACCAGGGCAAATGGCTCAGCGGGATCCTTTACTTGCTGACTGGCGGGGTATTTTTCCTGGGGGTGCTATATGACTTCTGGACGCTGAATGATCAGGTGTCGATCCGTAATGCGCAGAAGCGTGGGGCTTTTCAGTAAGACCTGGTCGCCTGCATCGCGAGCAAGCTCGCTCCCACACTGGATTGAGGTGTTCACACATCATGTGTTCACCAAAGATCCACCTGTGGGAGCGAGCTTGCTCGCGATAGGCGCGGCGCGGTATCAGGCCTGGTGGGTAATCCGCCCATCCATCAGGGTGTAACGCACCGCACCCGGCAGGCTATGGCCGATGAACGGGCAGTTGTCACCCTTGGAGCGCCAGGCTTCACCGGCCACGGTAGACGCGGCGGGGTCGAACAGCACCAGGTCCGCCGCTGCGCCCACCGCCAGTTTCCCCGCCGGCAATTGCAGTGCCTGGGCCGGGCCGTCGCTCAGGCGTGCCAGCAGGGTCGGCAGGTCCAACAAGCCGTCTTCCACCAGCGTCAGCGCCAGCGGTAACAGCAGTTCGACACTGCTGATGCCCGGCTCGGTGGCGCCGAACGGTGCCAGCTTGGCATCGCGCTCATGGGGTTGGTGGTGGCTGGAGATGGCCGAGATCACCCCGGATTTCACCGCCTCGCGCAGGCCATCGCGGTCGGCGCGGGTGCGCAGTGGCGGCTGGACGTGGTAGACGCTGTTGAAATCGATCAGTGCTTCGTCGGTCAGGATCAACTGGTACAGCGCCACATCGGCGGTCACCGGCAAGCCGCGGGCCTGGGCCTGGGCGATCAGTGCCGCACCGCGAGCACTGGTCAGTTGGCTGAAGTGCGCGCGCACGCCGCTTTGCTCGACCAACAGCAGGTCCCGGGCCAGGGCCACGGTTTCGGCGGTTTCCGGGATGCCCGGCAGGCCGAGGAAACTGGCGGTCGGGCCTTCGTGGGCCAGGCCACCTTCGGCCAGGTCGTGGTCCTGGGAGTTGAAGATCACCGTCAGGCCGAAGGTCGCCGCGTATTCCAGGGCGCGGCACAGGGTACGGGTGTTGCGGAAACTGTTCAGGCCGTTGCCGAACGCCACGCAACCGGCGTCGCGCAGGGCGATGAGCTCGGCCAGTTGCTCGCCGTCCAGGCCCTTGCTCAGTGCGCCAATCGGGAAGACCTTGGTGTTGCCGGCCTCGCGGGCACGGTCGAGGATCAGTTCGGCGACGGCCGAGGTGTCCAGCACCGGTTTGGTCTGCGGCGGACAGCACAGGCTGGTCACGCCCCCGGCGGCGGCGGCCCGGGTTTCGCTGACGATGCTGCCTTTGCGGCTGTAGCCCGGTTCGCGCAGGGCGACGTTCAGGTCCACCAGGCCAGGGGCGGCCACCAGGCCATGGGCGTCGAGGACCTCGACGGCCACGAAGCCGACCGGAGCGGCGCCCAGGGCGACGATCTTGCAGGCATCGATATGGATATCAGTCACTTGATCCAGGCCACTGGCTGGATCGATCACGCGTGCGCCGAGAATGCTGAGCTTCACTGGGCGTTCTCCTGGTCGAATTGGCGCTGGGCCGTTTGCCCGCTCATGGCCATGGACAGCACGGCCATGCGGATGGCGATGCCGTAGGTCACCTGGTTGAGGATCACTGAGTGTGGCCCGTCAGCCACCGCTGATTCGATTTCCACGCCGCGGTTGATCGGTCCCGGGTGCATGACGATGGCGTCCGGCTTGGCCCCGGCCAAACGGGCGGTGGTCAGGCCGAACAGGCGGTAGAACTCGCCTTCGCTGGGCAGCAAGCCGCCGGTCATGCGTTCGCGTTGCAGGCGCAGCATGATCACCACGTCCACATCCTTGAGGCCTTCGGTCATGTCGGTGTAGACCTTCACGCCGTATTGCTCGACGCCGATGGGCAGCAGGGTCTTCGGCGCGATCACGCGGATGTCCGGGCAGCCGAGGGTCTTGAGGGCCAGCATGTTCGAACGGGCCACCCGCGAGTGCAGGATGTCGCCG
Source organism: Pseudomonas sp. NFACC16-2 (assembly GCF_900119205.1). NCBI lineage: Bacteria > Pseudomonadati > Pseudomonadota > Gammaproteobacteria > Pseudomonadales > Pseudomonadaceae > Pseudomonas > Pseudomonas sp. NFACC16-2. Next base: position 38,650 of record NZ_FPIX01000023.1, read on the forward strand.
ACGATGGCCACCGACAGGTTTTCGAAGCTGCCCTTGTGTCGACGGATGGTCAGCATGTCCAGCATGCCCTGGGTCGGGTGGGCGTGACGGCCGTCGCCGCCGTTGATGATCGCCACCTGTGGGCAGACGTGCTCGGCAATGAAGTGCGCGGCGCCGGAATCACCGTGGCGCACGACGAACATGTCGGCGGCCATGGCTTCGAGGTTGCGCAGGGTGTCGAGCAGGGTTTCGCCCTTGCTCGCCGAGGACGTGGACACGTTGAGGGTGATCACGTCCGCCGACAGCCGCTGGGCCGCCAGTTCGAAGGTGGTGCGGGTGCGGGTGGAGTTTTCGAAGAACACGTTGCACACGGTCTTGCCGCGCAGCAACGGGACTTTCTTCACCGCCCGGGCGCCGACTTCGAGGAACGAGTCGGCAGTGTCGAGGATTTCCGTCAACAGCTCGCGGCGCAGGCCGTCGAGGGACAGGAAGTGCCGCAGCTGGCCCTGATCGTTGAGCTGCAGCGGGCGCTTGGTTTCGAGAGGCGTCATCGCGATGGACTCTTACAAGGGCAGTTAAAGGGCAAGGTCTTGCAGTTCGAGTTGCAGTGGCGACGGCCCGGAGAGCTTGACCCGCTCATGGGCGGCCAGCGTCAGCGTCGCGCCGACCACGTTCGGCCGGATCGGCAGCTCGGCGGCGTCCAGGTCCAGCAGGCACACCAGCGTCACGCTGGCCGGGCGGCCGTAGTCGAACAGTTCGTTCATGGCGGCGCGGATGGTCCGGCCGCTCATCAGCACATCGTCGATCAGCACCAGGTGCTGACCTTCGATCTCGAACGGCAGGGCCGAGGGGCGCACTTGCGGGTGCAGGCCGTTCTGGCTGAAGTCGTCGCGGTAGAAGGACACGTCCAGGGTGCCCAGTGGTGATTGGCTGCCCAGTGCTTCGAGCAAGGCCTGGGCGACCCAGACACCCCCGGTGCGAATGCCGATGTAGCGCGGGTCGCTGATGCCGCGGTGTTCCAGGTGTGCCTTGAGACGAATCGCCATCTGGCTGATCAGTTCGGCAGGATTGGGCAGGCTCATGCTGGCTCCTTCAGGTTCCCGCGCCGGTGGTGAGCGGCGCGGCTTATCGCTAAAAGAAAGCGCCTTGGCGGCGCTTTGTAAAAAATCAGGTTTCGAACAGGGCGGCGTTGGCGTCGAGCCAGCCTTGCAACAGCAGGGCGGCGGCGATGGCGTCCACCGGGTTGTCGCGGTAACTGCCTTTCTGCCCACCGCGCACCAGGCGCTCGCCCTTGGCCTCGAAGGTGGTCAGGCGTTCGTCATGGGTATAGAAGGGCAGGTTGTAGCGGCCATTGAGCCGGCGGGCGAACTTTTCGGCGCGCAGGCACATGTCGCTGGGCGTGCCGTCCATATTCAGCGGCAGGCCGACCACCACGGCGTCGGGTTTCCACTCCTTGATCAGCGCTTCGACCTGGTTCCAGTCCGGAACGCCATTCTGTGCCTTCAAGGTGCACAGCTCACGGGCCTGGCCGGTAATGACCTGGCCGACCGCGACGCCGATCTGTTTGGTGCCGTAATCGAAGCCCAGCAGCAAGCGCAGCGCCATCAGGCGTGTCCTGCCTGGCTGGTGAGCAGGCTGAGGTTGACCCCCAGCCGGCTGGCCGCCGCTTCCAGGCGCAGTTCGCTGCTGGTGTTGAACAGGATATCGGCGTCGAACGGGCAGGTCAGCCAGGCGTTGTCGGCCAGTTCGGCTTCCAGTTGCCCGGGTTCCCAACCGGCATAGCCGAGGGCGATCAGGCTTTTTTCCGGGCCGACGCCGTCGGCGATGGCGAACAGCACGTCCTGGGAGGTGGACAGTGACACCCCGTCCAGGTCCACGGTGGCCTGGTATTTGGGGCCCGACGGGTGGAGCACGAAACCGCGGTCAGTCTGCACCGGGCCGCCGATGAAAATCGGCACGTGCTGGCACAAGAGTGGCGGTTCGACCTCGGGGCGCAACTGCTCCAGGATGTCCGCCAGGTTCAATTCCTGCGGGCGATTGATTACCAGCCCCATGGCCCCATTGGCCGTGTGCTCGACGATGTAGGTCAAGGTGTGGGCAAAATTCGGATCGGCCATGTGCGGCATGGCAATCAGGAAGTGATGCTTGAGATAGGTGGGGCTGACGTTTTTCATAGGCGCTAGTGTGGCGCTGGGCGGGTCGGCTGACAAGCGGTGTCAGCGGCATGGCCGGCAAGCAGTGCGCGGGCCGGTAGGTTCCGCCTTGTCGAGCTGACAAGGGCGCGCGCCTCGAAGGAATGTGTTTTATAGACGTTAACCTCGTTGTCGAGGACCGCGCACTTTATTTCTCAGCTCATGCAGCTGATTGAACCTCTTCACCGCTTCATCGTAGGGGACGCGATCTGGAGTTGATAGGTTTTGGGCTATCCACTCAATGTCTTGTGCGCTGACGTCATTAATCATGGAACTGGTTGTTTCAGGAGAGTCTAGGAGATCTTGGAGTCGCAAGGACCATGTTTTTGCAGGTTGGCGTGGCTGGTCTTTTACTAGGTGTGACTGTAGACGATAGACTTTGCCTTTTACCCAGTTGTCAGAACCCTTGTAGTTGCTGTATTTGTGTCTAGTCGCTTCAATCAGCGCAATAATTTTCTCCGGTATGGGCACAGATGTTTTTTCAAGTTGGTCCCCATATGCCCGATGGGTTAGAAAAAATTTATTCGCGGCTAAATCCTGAAGAGATATTCCTCGGTGGGCGCTCTCAAAGGCGCCGGGTATACCTTCGTTAATAAGCTTCTGTAGTTGTTCATCTGCGGATATTTTATACGTGTGGAATGTGTGGATTGTATCTGTAGTTGCGCGATTGATTTTCTTGCTTAAAAAATGAAGTTTAATTTTCCTGAAAGGAATTCTCATTATCCATTTTACTGGTAAATGGCCATTATCATCCCTCCTGTTTATTGGGTCTCCCAGGCAATAGGCATAGCTGTTGATAATGCCCGGCCCAAAGGGGCTCCAGCTGTCCGGGCTGTTGAAGCGCATCAGCACTGGGTTGAAAGCCCGGTAGCCATTACCCAGTAGATAATGGCCCGTTATGGGATCCGGGCGTTCGCCGTTGAAACCGAGCAGACTCAACAGACCGTTTTCCGCAGGGCGATGACCATAGGCTGAATAGGCCACGGGGTTGCGTTCACCCGCGCTGTCGAGCGTGTGCAGGATCGAGCGCTGCTGGTCGGTTGCCAACAGGCGCGTCTCGCCTGGCTGGCTCTGTTGAGCCAGGAGCAAGTCTGCTTGCTGGACCAGTGAATACCGCAGGGCGCCCTGGATTTCGGTGGCCAGGCGGTGCCGACAGTAGAAGCGCTGCAGGTCGGGTTGGCCTGGCACCTGCTGGCCGACCAGTTTGTCCAAGGGGTCGTAGTGATAGCGACAAAGCAATTGCTTTTCAACAGTCGACATGACGTACACCTGGGTTGGCATCGTCAGGCATTGTGCGGGCGGCCATCGTCGGGTGCTACAGACAGAACAGTTAGGTTTTCCTCCTCGCCCGGACCTGGCAAGGCCCTGCTGCCAATGGCTAATGTCGGGTTTGTGCTGGCCAGCCTGGCGGCCCGACCCGCTCACTGCATGCAGTTGGGCGAGGTACGCCGCTCTCGTTCAATTGCTCGAAAGCCGATCACCACGGGCAAACTTCCAGGTGTGGATGATTTCCAGACGGTTGATATCGGTCAGGTTGCCGGTAAAAGGCTCGCCAGATATGCGGGTATGTTTGGCGGCTTGTCACCTGGCTGGGAGTTTTCGGCGCGAGGTAGCCACAAGCCCTCAGAGGCTGCGCCTCAGGCGCTGAATTTTAAGGATCAGTTTCATGTATTCTGCGTTAAACACCTCAGGACCATTTAACGCATTTCTTATTGAGCTTATATCGTTGTCCTTGAAGGTTGACAGGACTCTGGCGTTAATCCAAGTGCGCCCGTCATTTTCCATGATTTGCTCAAAATCTTCGTTCCATTGCGTTGAGGGCTTCTCTCGATTAGCGACCTGTTGCAGTTTTCCGACTCTGTCCTCAACCCACTGTGGGGAGCCCTGTATTAGTTCGGGCTCGGGCTCGCGCTTGAGCAGTTCGAGCTCGCGCTGGATCGGCAATGGGAGGTTGGTTTGTGGCAAGTTGTGCTTGAGGATAACAGACTGGGAAAGCTGTTCCAGTGTCCTGGATTTTTGGCGCTTGGAATACTCGGAGTTGGCTATTCCATTTATTAGAATGTTTTTTAGTTGTTTGTTTTTGTTGGTGAAGAGCATTTTTTCTGCTGACTCTTCAAGTGAGCGGATTTTTCTAATTAAGAGGAAATTCTTGAGAGGTTTGAAAGGGATTGCCGTTATCAGTCTTGTAGAGATATGGCCATTATTATCCCTCCTGTTTATTGGGTCTCCCAGGCAATAGGCATAGCTGTTGATAATGCCCGGCCCAAAGGGGCTCCAGCTGTCCGGGCTGTTGAAGCGCA
>NZ_FPIX01000023.1:43355-103076 GCF_900119205.1 Pseudomonas sp. NFACC16-2
GGCACCTGCTGGCCGACCAGTTTGTCCAAGGGGTCGTAGTGATAGCGACAAAGCAATTGCTTTTCAACAGTCGACATGACGTACACCTGGGTTGGTATTGTCAGGCATTGTGCGGGCGGCCATCGTCGGATGCTACTGACAGAACAGTTAGGTTTTCCTCCTCGTCCGGACTTGGCAAGGCCCTGCTGCCAATGGCCGATGTCGGGTTTGTGCTGGCCAGCCTGGCGGCCCGACCCGCTCACTGCATGCAGTTGGGCGAGGCACGCCGCTCTCGTTCAATTGCTCGAAAGCCGATCGCCACGGGCAAACTTCCAGGTGCGGATGATTTCCAGCCGGTCGATGTCCGACAGGTCCCCGGTAAACGGCGCGAACGGTGCGGCCAGGCGCACGATCCGTTGGGCGGCCTGGTCCAGCAGCGGCTGGCCGGAGGACTCTAGTACCAGCACTTCATACAGCGAGCCATCGCGGTTGATCGAGACCATCAGCCGCAGGTTGCCGTAGATCTGTTTGCGCCGTGCTTCGTCGGGGTAGTTGAGGTTGCCGATGCGCTCGACCTTCTTGCGCCATTCGTCCTTGTACCAGGCGCCCTTGTCGCGCATGGTCGAGGCGGCGCTCAGGCGGTGGATGCGCGGGCGCTTGGCGTAGAGCTGTTGCTCCTGGGCCAGTTCGGCTTCCAGGCTGGCGATGTCGCTGGACAACTGTGAGCTGTCGAAGGTGGGTTCGGGGGCCTTGGGCTTGGGATCAGGCTTGACCTCTTCCTTGACCGGGGCCTTTTTCGGTTTTGGCGCCACGGTGGTCACGGCGGCCTTGGGCGCCGTCTCCTGCACCTCGGGCTTGGCGGCTGGCGGCGGGGTGACTTTTTGTACCTTGGTATCCTGGAATGGCGCGATCTCGGTGGTCTTGGGAGTCGCCTTTTTTTCCAGGGTGCCACTGCCTTGCTGGTTTTCCTGGGCGAGGAAGTCGGCCTTCTTGGGCTTGGTCTCGCTCTTGAAGGTGGCCAGGGTGATTTCCAGGGTCTGGCTGATCTGCTTGGGCTCGACCGTGGCAAACCCGACGCCCAGCAGCAGCGCCAGGTGGATCAGCGCCGCCAGGAACAGGGTAAAACCGAGGCGATCAGCCGGGCGCACGCCACGATGGGCGAGCTCTTGAGGCAGATCGGACGGGAGTGTCATGACAAGGAAACCAACATCGCGTTTTTTTCAGGCCGGGCATGATAACGCAATGTGGGTTTCCTTCAGCAGATCTGGATCAACGAGCCTTGAGCTTCTGATCGATGGCATCCATCAGCATGCCGCCGATGTCGGTGCCAAAGGCGTTGTCGATCTCGCGGATGCAGGTCGGGCTGGTGACGTTGATTTCCGTCAGGTGCTCGCCGATCACGTCCAGGCCCACGAACAGCAGGCCTTTCTCCCGCAGGGTCGGGCCGACCTGGGCAGCGATCCAGCGGTCCTTCTCGGTCAACGGACGGGCTTCGCCACGACCACCGGCCGCCAGGTTGCCCCGGGTTTCACCGGCGGCCGGGATACGCGCCAGGCAATAATCCACCGGTTCGCCGTCGATCATCAGGATGCGCTTGTCGCCGTCGACGATGGCCGGCAGGTAGCCTTGGATCATGATCTGCTGTTGGCCGTGCAAGGTCAGGGTTTCCAGGATCACCGACAGGTTCGGGTGGCCGGCGGTGTGCCGGAAGATCGAGGAACCGCCCATGCCGTCCAGGGGCTTGAGGATCACGTCGCCGTGATGGCCGGCAAATTCGCGCAGCACGTCCGGGCGACGGCTGACGATGGTCGGCGGCGTGCACTGTGGGAACAGCGTGGCGAACAGCTTTTCGTTGCAGTCGCGCAGGCTCTGGGGCTTGTTGACCACCAGCACGCCGGCGTTCTCCGCTTGTTCCAGCAGGTAGGTGGAGTACACGAACTCCATGTCGAACGGCGGATCCTTGCGCATCAGGATCACGTCCAGGTCGCTGAGCAGCGCATCACGTTCGTCGCCCAGCTCGAACCACTTCTCAGGGTTGGCGAAGACGTTCAGCGGCTTCATCCGCGCCCGAGCCTGGCCTTCGGCCTGGTAGAGGTCGCGCTGTTCCATGTAGAACAGCTCCCAGCCGCGCTTCTGAGCGGCCAGCAGCATGGCCAGCGAGCTATCCTTTTTATAGGAAATACTGGCGATAGGGTCCATGACAATGCCGACGCGTACGCTCATGGCTTGGTTCCTCGAATGTGATGGGCACATATTGGTGCGAAAAAGTGGCGTCAGAGTGGCGCCCGGAAGATTGGCGGTCAAGGAAAAACCACCGCGCCGAGCGGCCGATAGATCGGCGATGGAGACTGTGCTAAAAAGGCTGCCATGTGACGTGCGGGCCTTGAACATCAAGGGTTTGCGCTGTCGATCACACTTACGCGTTAAAAACCGGTTTGCAGTGGCAATGGCAGAGCATCTCACGCAGCAGCAACCCAGCGCCTTGAAGGTCATGGTCATCGACGATTCGAAGACCATCCGCCGCACCGCCGAAACCTTGCTGCGCAACGTGGGCTGCGAGGTGATCACGGCCGTCGATGGTTTCGATGCCCTGGCCAAGATCGCCGACCATCATCCGGGCATCATTTTTGTCGACATCATGATGCCGCGCCTGGATGGCTACCAGACCTGTGCCCTGATCAAGAACAACAGCGCGTTCAAGGCCACGCCGGTGATCATGCTGTCGTCCCGCGACGGGTTGTTCGACAAGGCCAAGGGGCGCATCGTCGGTTCCGATCAGTTTTTGACCAAGCCGTTCAGCAAGGAAGAACTGCTGGGCGCGATACAGGCCCATGTCCCGGGCTTTGCCGCTGTCCAGCCGCACCAGGCACATTAATGACACTTGGCCAACGGGCCAGGGGTCAACAAGAAAATGGGGAACACCATGGCACGAGTTCTGATCGTCGATGATTCGCCGACTGAAATGTACAAACTGACCGGCATGCTGGAAAAGCACGGCCATCAGGTCCTGAAGGCCGAGAATGGCGCCGATGGCGTGGCCCTGGCCCGCCAGGAAAAACCCGATGCGGTGCTGATGGACATCGTCATGCCCGGCCTCAACGGTTTCCAGGCCACGCGCCAGTTGACCAAGGACCCGGACACCGGCCACATCCCCGTGATCATCATCACCACCAAGGACCAGGACACCGACAAGGTCTGGGGCACGCGCCAAGGTGCGAGGGACTACCTGACCAAACCGGTGGACGAAGAAACCCTGATCGCGACCCTGAACAAAGTGCTGGCGGGTTGACGGCACGGCCATGAGCCAATCCCTGACTGCATTCGAACTGCTGCTGCAGATCGACCGGCGCTGCCGGTTGCTGGGGGCGGACCTGCCCTCCCAGCCGGCCCATCGCGCCGGTTGGAGCGGCATCGGCTTTCGCTTGGGCGAGCACTGGTACGTGGCGCCGATGGGCGAAGTCAGCGAAGTGCTGCACGAACCACGTCACACGCATTTGCCCGGGGTCAAGCCGTGGGTGCGTGGAGTGGCTAACCTGCGCGGGCGCTTGTTGCCGTTGATGGACTTGTGCGGGTTCTTTGGCCACGAGCTGTCGACCGTGCGCAAGCAGCGGCGCGTGTTGGTGGTGGATCACGACGAGGTGTTCGCCGGGTTGTTGGTGGACGAGGTCCTTGGGCTGCAGCATTTTGCCCAGGAAAGCCTGGAACCGACGCTGGTGGACGACCTTGACGGCCCCGAAGCGGCCTTCGTCAAGGGGCGGTTTGGCGGCGAGCGCGAGTGGCAAGTGTTCAGCCCGTTTGCCCTGGCGCGGTCGCCGGGGTTCATGGATGTGGCGATTTAACGAGGTGCAGCGCAGGCCCCTTGTGGGAGCGAGCTCGCTCCCACATTGGTTCGGCGGTGACTGGGTTGGATTGGGCAGTACAGGCGAGAACCGATGATCAAAGCAAAAACAGGCAAGCCACTGGAAGCGTCGCGCAGTCGTTCGCAGATCATCGTGCTGTTCGTCGCGCTGATCGTCTTCATCATGCTGCTGTTCGCCAACTTCGCTTACCTCAACACCCAGTCCTCCTACGACAAGCAGTACATCGGCCATGCCGGTGAGCTGCGGGTACTGTCCCAGCGCATCGCCAAGAACGCCACCGAGGCTGCCGCCGGAAAGCCTGCGGCATTCAAGCTGCTGAGCGATGCGCGCAATGACTTCGCCCAGCGCTGGGGCTACCTGAAACAGGGCGACCCGGTGACCGGCCTGCCCCCTGCGCCCGCCACCCTGCGCCCGCAGATGCGCGCCGTGCAGTTGGATTGGGAGCGCCTGCTCAAGAACACCGATGCCATTCTCTCCAGTGAACAGACCGTGCTGTCGCTGCACCAGGTGGCGGCGACCCTGGCCGAAACTGTGCCGCAGTTGCAGGTCGAGTACGAAAAAGTCGTCGAGATCCTGCTGCAACGCGGCGCGCCGGCCGCCCAGGTGGCCATGGCCCAGCGCCAGTCGTTGCTGGCCGAACGGATTCTCGGCGCGGTGAATACCGTGCTGGCGGGGGACGAAAACGCCAGCCAGGCCGCCGACACCTTCGGTCGCGACGCGGCGCGTTTTGGCCAGGTGCTCAATGGCATGCTGCAAGGTGACGCCGCCCTGAAAATCTCCCAGGTCCAGGACCGTGATGCCCGGGCGCGGCTGAGCGAAATCAGCGAGCTGTTCGAGTTCGTCTCCGGCTCGGTGGACGAAATCCTCGAGACCTCGCCGGAGCTGTTCAAGGTCCGCGAATCGGCCGGCAATATCTTCAACTTGTCGCAGACCTTGCTCGACGAGGCTTCGCATCTGGCCACGGCCTTCGAAAACCTGGCCGGCGGGCGTTCCGTCAACACCATCGGCGGCTATGTGCTGGGCCTGCTGGCGCTGATGTCGATCATCCTGATCGGACTGGTGATGGTCCGCGAGACCAACCGTCAGTTGCACGAAACCGCACAAAAGAACGAGCGCAACCAGAACGCGATCATGCGGCTGCTAGATGAAATCGAGGACCTGGCTGACGGCGACCTGACCGTCACGGCCTCGGTCACCGAGGATTTCACCGGCACCATCGCCGATTCCATCAACTACTCGGTGGACCAACTGCGCGATCTGGTGGCGACCATCAACCTCACCGCCGGCCAAGTCGCCGCCGCCGTGCAGGAAACCCAGGCCACGGCGATGCACCTGGCCCAGGCCTCCGAGCACCAGGCCCAGCAGATTTCCGAAGCTTCGACTTCAATTAATGAAATGGCCCAGTCCATCGACCAGGTGTCGGCCAATGCCGCCGAGTCGTCGGCGGTGGCCGAGCGGTCGGTGGAAATTGCCAACAAGGGCAACGAGGTGGTGCACAACACCATTCACGGCATGGACAACATTCGCGAACAGATCCAGGACACCGCCAAGCGCATCAAGCGCCTGGGTGAGTCATCCCAGGAAATTGGCGACATTGTCAGCCTGATCGACGACATCGCCGACCAGACCAACATCCTGGCACTCAACGCCGCCATCCAGGCGTCCATGGCCGGTGATGCCGGGCGCGGGTTCGCGGTGGTGGCCGATGAAGTGCAGCGCTTGGCCGAGCGCTCTTCGGCGGCGACCCGGCAAATCGAGACCCTGGTGCGGGCGATCCAGGCCGACACCAACGAAGCGGTGATTTCCATGGAGCAGACCACCACTGAAGTGGTGCGTGGTGCGCGACTGGCCCAGGACGCTGGCGTCGCCCTGGAAGAAATCGAAGGCGTGTCCAAGACCCTGGCGGCGCTGATCCAGAGCATTTCCAACGCTGCGCAGCAACAGACCACCTCGGCGGGGCAGATTTCCTTGACCATGAACGTGATCCAGCAGATCACCTCGCAGACCTCCTCCGGTTCCACCGCCACTGCCGAGAGCATTGGCAACCTGGCGAAAATGGCCAGCCAGCTGCGCCGTTCGGTGTCGGGGTTTACCTTGCCGGCGGCGGCAGCGGCTGGCGATGAGGAAAAAGGGTGACTGGTTTGACCTGTCTGGTGATGAAGATCATTTGTGGCGAGGGGATTTATCCCCGCTGGACTGCGAAGCAGTCCCGAAATAGCCAGTCTGGAACATAGATGTTGGATTCAGCATTTTTGGGGGCCGCTTCGCGCCCCAGCGGGGATAAATCCCCTCGCCACAGGATTTGGAGTGGTTATGGGTGATCGGCACGACTATGTGGCCCTGGAATGGGTCAAGGGCGAGATTGCCGAAACGCTGAAGCAGGCTCATCTGGCCCTCAACCGCCTGGTGGACGATCCGCAGGCGTCGGACGCCCTCGGGCAATGCCTGGCCTGCATTCACCAGGTCCACGGCGGCCTGCAGATGGTCGAGTTCTACGGTGCGGCGCTGCTGGCCGAGGAGATGGAGCAGCTGTGCGCCGCCCTGCAGGACAACCGCGTCACCCATCGCGACGAAGCCATCAGCCTGTTGAGCCAGGCCCTGGGGCAGTTGCCGATCTACCTGGACCGCGTACAAGGTGCCCGTCGCGACCTGCCGCTGGTGGTGCTGCCCTTGATCAATGACCTGCGCAGTGCCCGGGGCGAGAGCCTGTTGTCGGAAACCAGCCTGTTCAGCCCCGAGTTGCCCGATATCGCGCCGCTCAGCGACGAGGCGTTGCAGCGCCTCGAACCCGCGGACCTGCCAAACACCTTGCGCAAACTGCGCCAGACCCTGCAAATGGCCCTGGTGGGTCTGTTGCGCGAACAGGATGACGCGACCCACCTGGGTTACCTGGCCAAGGTCTTCCATCGCCTGGAAACCTTGTGCGCTGGGGCGCCGCTCAATGCGTTATGGCAGGTGGCCTCGGCGCTGGTCGAAGGCATGCGTGACGGGCGTATCGCCAACAGCCCGGCGCTGCGCAGCCTGTTCAAGGAAGCCGACAAGGAACTCAAGCGCCTGCTGGACCAAGGCATGCCTGGCATCAATCAGCCGGCACCGCCCCACCTGCTCAAGAGCTTGTTGTTCTATATTGCCAAGGCCGAACATCCCAGCGGGCAGATGCAGATCATGAAAGAACGCTACTCACTGGACGACGCGCTGCCCGACAGCGCCATGGTCGACGAAGAACGCGCGCGCCTGGCCGGGCCCGACCGCGATGCCATGCGCTCGGTGCTTGCCGCGCTGTGCGAGGAGTTGGTACGGGTCAAGGAGCGCCTGGACCTGTTCGTGCGCAGTGACCGCCAGCATGCCTCGGAGCTGGACAGCCTGTTGGCGCCGCTGCGGCAGATCGCCGACACCCTGGCGGTGCTCGGTTTCGGCCAGCCGCGCAAGGTCATCATCGATCAACTGGCGGTGGTGCTGAGCCTTGCCCAGGGCCAGCGCGAGCCGGATGACGCGACCCTCATGGACGTCGCCGGGGCCTTGCTCTACGTCGAGGCGACCCTGGCCGGCATGGTCGGCACCGTCGAGCCCGAGAGCCGCGAAGACACCCACCTGCCCACCACCGACCTGACCCAGATCCACCAGATCGTCATCAAGGAAGCCCACACCTGCCTGCAACAGGCCAAGGACATGATCGTCGACTACATCGACGCGGACTGGAACAGCGAGCAACTGCAACCCTTGCCGGCGCTGCTGACCCAGGTGCGCGGCGCGCTGGCGATGATTCCCCTGAGCCGTGCCGCCAGCCTGGTGGAGGCCTGCAACGCGTTCATCCGCGACCACCTGTTGCTGGACCAGGCCCAGCCGGGGTGGGAAGAACTCGACCACCTGGCCGACGTGATCACCGGCCTCGAATACTACCTGGAGCGCTTGAGCGAGGACCCGGAAACCTCCGGCGAGCCGTTGCTCAATGGGGTCGAGCGGAGCTTGGCTGCGCTCGGTTATTTCCCTGACGAAGCGCGGGTGCCGGTGCTCGACGATGTGTTGAGCCCCAACGAAGCCCAGGTCATGCAGGACTTGCAGGAACTGGATGACCCGCAGACGGTGCAATCCTTGGCCGAGGTGCTGGCCAGCCCGATCTCGGCGGTCAATCCGCCGGCCAGGAGCACCCCGGGCAGCCTGTTGCCGCCACCGTTGGATGAACGTCCGGTGGACGACGAGTTGCGCGAGGTCTTCCTCGAGGAAACCGGCGAGGTGTTGGACGTCCTGCGTGAATACCTGCCGCGCTGGAGTGCGCATCCCGACGATCATGGCGCGCTGAGCGAACTGCGCCGGGCCTTCCATACCCTCAAGGGCAGCGGCCGGATGGTCCGGGCGCTGGTGCTGGGTGAACTGGCCTGGGCCGTGGAAAACCTGCTCAACCGGGTCCTGGAGCGCAGCGTCGAGCCGCAGGCCCCGGTACGCCAGTTGGTTGAAGACACGGTGCAGTTGTTGCCGGCCCTGGTGGCCGAATTCGCGGCCAATCACCAGCGCCAGCGCGACGACGTCGACCGCTTGGCCGCCCGCGCCCATGTCCTGGCCAAGGGCGGCGACGAGGAGGATGAAGACGAGCAGGACGTGGCCGCTCTCGATCCGCTGCTGTTGAAGATCTTCGACAACGAAGCCCAGGGCCACCTCGCTAGCCTCAATCGCTTTCTCGATCAGTCGGCCGACCACCTGCCCTTGCAGGCCAGTGATGAATTGCAGCGGGCCTTGCATACGCTCAAGGGCAGCGCTTCGATGGCCGGCGTGCTGCCGATCGTCGAACTGGCGGGGGCGATGGATGAGTTGGCCCGGGAATACCGGGCGCATCTGATTGCCCTCGACCTGGATGAGGTCGAATTGCTGCTGGAAGCCGAAGGGCTGCTACGCCGGGGCTTGCGCCAGTTGCACAGCGAGCCGCTGGCGGCGATTCCCGGGGCCGAGGATCTGATCCTGCGTGCCCAGGCCCTGCTGGCCGAGCGTCTGCACACCGCCAACAACGCGCCAGACAAAGTGCTGCGAACCAAGCGCGACCCACAACTGATCAACAACTTCCTCGCCCAGGGCATGGACATCCTGCTGGACGCCGAAAGCCTTTTGCAGCGCTGGCAGCAGCACCCCGGCGAAGGCCAGGAACTGAGTGCGCTGCTCGATGAGCTGACCACCCTCGGCGAAGGTGCGCACTTGGCCGACTTGCACCCGGTGGACGAACTCTGCGAAGCCTTGCTCGACCTCTACGGTGCGGTAGAGGAAAGCAGCCTGGCGGTCAGCGATGAATTTTTCCAGGAGGCCCAGCGCGCCCATGAAGCGCTGATCGACATGCTCGATGAGCTGGCGGCCGGGCAGCATGTGCATCCGCAGCCCGAGCGGGTACAAGCCTTGCGCCGCCTGCTCCAGGAGAGCCTCGATCCGTCGGCCACCGGTCTGATCCGCAGCGACGGCAGCCGCACCCTGAGCATCCGCGAACTGAGCCACGCGACAGCGGAAATGGAGCGTGACGCGCCCGTCGATACTTCGATGGAAGATGATCTCGCGGCGATTTTCCTCGAAGAAGCCCAAGACATCCTCGAAAGCGCCGCACAAGCCTTGCAGCGCTGGTTGGCCGACCCAGATAACGGCGCGCCGCTGTCCTCGCTGCAACGTGACTTGCACACCCTCAAGGGCGGTGCGCGAATGGCCGACATCCGGCCGGTGAGCGACCTGGCCCAGGAGTTGGAAAACCTTTACGAAGGACTGGTGGACCGGCGCTACAGCTACAGCGAGGAGCTGGCGCAACTGCTCGCCAGCAGCCATGAACGCCTCGACCTGTTGCTCGGGCAGTTGCAGCAGGGCCAGCCGTTGGGCGATCCCGTTGCGCTGATCGACGCCATTCGACGGTTCCGCCAGGACAAGCCGAACGCCATCGAGACGAGCGCAGCGGCCCAGGCCGACGGCGCCGGCCATGATCCCGAGTTGCTGGAAATCTTCCTTGAGGAAGGCTTCGACATCCTCGACAGCTCGGGCGCGGCACTGCTGCGCTGGCAGGAAGAACCGTCGAATCGCCAGGCCGTGGAAACCTTGCTACGGGATTTGCATACCCTCAAGGGCGGTGCGCGCATGGTGGAAATCGTCCCCATCGGCGACCTGGCCCACGAGTTGGAAAACCTCTATGAAGGCCTGTCGGCGGGTCTGCTTCAGCCGACCCCGGCGCTGTTCACCTTGTTGCAAAGCAGCCATGACCGACTGGCGCAGATGCTCGACGCCGTGCGCGCCGGTCACCCGTGCCCGCTGGCGGATCGGCTGATTGCACAGATCCAGGCGGTGAATCATCCCCAGGAGAATGCCGCGCCGCAGGCTGTCTCGGCGCCGGAGCCGGTGCCCACTCCCATCGTCAGCCCGCCCGCGGCGCCTGCAAGACCGGACCCCGGCGCGGCGGGCGACGGTGCGGACATGGTCAAGGTCTCCGCCGAACTGCTCGACGACCTGGTGAACCTGGCGGGCGAAACGTCGATCTTCCGTGGCCGTATCGAACAGCAGGTCAACGACGCGCGCGTGGCCCTGGGCGAAATGGAAACCACCATCGAGCGCATGCGCGATCAGCTGCGACGCCTGGATACCGAAACCCAGGGGCGGATTCTCAGCCGGCAACAGGTCGAGGCCGAGCGCCTGGGCTATGAAGAGTTCGACCCGCTGGAGATGGACCGCCATTCCCAGTTGCAGCAGTTGTCCCGGGCACTGTTCGAGTCCGCCTCGGACTTGCTTGAGCTCAAGGAAACCCTTGATCGCAGCAATCACGATGCCGAGGTCCTGCTGCAACAGCAGGGGCGTATCAACACCGAGCTCCAGGAAGGCCTGATGCGTACGCGCATGGTGCCCTTCGAGCGCATGCTGCCCCGGCTCAAGCGCATCGTCCGGCAAGTGGCGCAGGAGCTGGGCAAGGACGTGGAATTCCTGGTCGGCAACGCCGACGGCGAGATGGACCGTAACGTGCTGGAGCGCATGGCTGCCCCTCTTGAACATATGCTGCGCAACGCTGTCGACCACGGCCTGGAGCCGGCCGACGTGCGCATTGCCGCCGGCAAGCCGGCACGAGGACGTATCAGCCTCGACCTGTCCCGGGAAGGCGGCGACATCATTTTCGACATCCGCGACGACGGCGCCGGCGTGCCGCTGGAGGCGGTGCGCAGCAAGGCGATCAAGCGTGGTTTGCTGGCGCCGGACAGCGACATCAGCGACCGCGACGTGCTGCAGTTCATCCTGCAACCAGGGTTTTCCACTGCCGAGAAAATCACCCAGATCTCCGGGCGTGGCGTCGGCATGGACGTGGTCCACGAAGAGGTGCGGCAATTGGGCGGCAGCATGGTCATCGATTCCACGCCGGGGCAGGGCGTGCATTTCCGCATTCGCCTGCCGTTTACCGTGGCGGTTAACCGGGCGTTGATGGTGCACTGTCACGAAGACCAGTACGCGATCCCGCTGAACACCATCGAGAGCATTGTCCGGGTATTGCCCGCCGAACTGGACGGCCATTACCAGCTCGATCCGCCAACCTACACCTACGCCGGGCAGCGTTACGAGTTGTGCTACCTCGGTGAGCTGCTGAAAACCGGCGCCCGGCCGAAACTGCTGGGCCAGAGCCAGCCCTTGCCGGTGCTGCTGGTGCAGTGCAACGAGCGGCATGTCGCGGTGCAGGTGGACGCTACCGCCGGGACCCGGGAGATTGTGGTCAAGAGCCTCGGTCCGCAGTTCTCGGCGGTACAGGGCCTGTCCGGGGCGACGATCCTGGGGGATGGCCGGGTGGTGTTGATTCTCGACCTGCTGGCGCCGATCCGAGCCTTGCCCCACCAGGTGCCGCGCCGCCAAGTGCCGGTAGAAGGCGAGGGCGAACCGCAACGGCCGCTGCTGGTGCTGGTGGTGGACGACTCGGTGACCGTGCGCAAGGTCACCAGTCGCCTGCTGGAGCGCCACGGCATGCACGTCCTCACCGCCAAGGACGGCGTGGATGCCATGGCGCTGCTGGCCGAGCACGCCCCGGACCTGATGCTGCTGGACATCGAGATGCCGCGCATGGACGGCTTCGAAGTGGCCACGCAAGTGCGCAACGACCCGCGCCTGGCGCACCTGCCAATCATCATGATCACCTCCCGCACCGGCCAGAAACACCGCGACCGCGCCATGGCCATCGGCGTCAACGACTACCTGGGCAAGCCGTACCAGGAGTCGGTGCTGCTCGACAGCATCGCCCACTGGAGCAAGACCCATGCATGACCTGCACCACTCGCGTACCGACCACCTCACCGGCCTGCTGCTGCCACTGGCCGACCGCCACCTGATCCTGCCCAACGTGGCCGTGGCCGAGTTGATCGACTACCAGAGCAGCGCCTTCGACATGGACACCCCGCCGTGGTTTCTGGGTTGGGTGAGCTGGCGCGAACGGCAAATCCCGCTGCTGAGCTTCGAATCGGCCTGTGGCCAGAAAACCGTGATCGGCGAAAGAGTGCGCATCGTCGTGCTCAATGCCCTGGGCGGGCGTCCGGAGCTGAGGTTCATTGCGCTGTTGGTGCAGGGCATCCCGCGGTCCTACAAGCTCGACACTCAACTGAGCTACGTCGACGTGCCGCTGTGCGGGTTGGAGCAGGCGGCGGTGCAGGTGGGGGAGCATGTAGCGAAGGTGCCGGATTTGTTGGCGTTGGAGGAGTTGGTGGTGGCTGCGGGATTGGTTCGGCAGCACAAATCCTGAGACATACGAAGTTCCAATGTAGGGCGAACTTGCCCGTGAGGTGGCCTGATAGCCGTTGACCGGGTGCATATCCATTTCTGTGGTAACGGCCACTTAGGGTTCCGCCCTGACGGCGGGTCACTTTCGAAAAGCGCGAAAGTAACCAAAGCGCTTTTGCCCCACCACTCGGTGCCTCGCTAGGGCTCGGCATGCCCGAACGCAGGCATTGCTCCGTGGGCCCGCCGCGAAGGGCCATCCATGGCCCAGCGCGGCTATCCCGGCATCCATGCTGGGATGCCCACTACGCAATACCTGCGTTCGGCCATCGTGGTTAACGGGGCGCCGAGATCAACGTCCGGCGCGAGGCGGCCTTATAGCCGACCTGTTTCGCCCGGGTGTACTCAATTCCAATGTGGGCTTGCCCGCGAAGGCGACGGCACATTCTGCATTGATGCAAGCAGAGCCACCGCCATCGCGAGCAAGATTGGCGGTGGACACTGATCTTATAAACGACCAAAAACCTGTGTGTGAGCGAGCTTGCTCGCGATGGCGGCCTGACAGCCGACCAAGGTTGTGGGAATGGTCGGACAAACTTCCTGACTCAAGCAGATTTTTCCGACGAGTTCTGGCGGTTGCCGGGTGGGAAGGGCTGTCGCTAACCTTTTCCTGTCGCTGCAAATTCAGCGATCGGGCTTGGAAACCCGAAGTAGACGGCGCAAAAGCGCCCTTCATAACGTATGCTGACGGTCGTTTTTTGACCTTGCTTTCGTTATGGCGGCTGTGCGCGGGAGACCTTCGGGTCTGCCGGGCTCGTTTACCCCGGTTTTCCAACCTGCGTACGGCTGCCACCCATTCGCTTGGAAACGAACGTGGCAGCTCCAACCAGTAAACGGAGTGTCACCCTATGTTCAAGGTCACCCCCAATCCCCCCGAAACCGACCCCTCATCAGGCCACGCCGGCCTTGATCCGCAAAAGCTTGATGAAGCCGCCGAACGTGCCCTGAGCTTCTATCTCGACCCCAAACCTCAAACCAAAAAGAAACAACCTCCTGGTCAACTGTTCACTGTCGTGGATGACCTCGACAGCGAATGCCTCCTGGCCAACCTCAGCGAAACCCTCGCCTCCGCCAATGTCATGCTCAACGAGCTGGCTTTCGACCTTGAGGGTTCGCCCCGGCATTTTGCCCTGGGCATCCAGCAGATGATCGAACTCAGTCAGTTGCTGGCCAATCGGGCGCTGGATATTGTCGACCCGCGCTAAAGCTGAACGCGTTCTTGTGGCGAGGGGATTTATCCCCGTTGGGCCGCGCAGCGGCCCCCAAGCCTGAGTTCTCGGAATGTCAGACTGCTCAGGTTACGGCTGCTGCGCAGCCCAGCGGGGACAAACCCCCTCGCTACAGAACTCGAACCCAACCACATACCCCTGTCTCTCCCAAAAGGCCGGGCGCTACGTTTAATGTCAATCCCAACTTGATAAGTCCCAAAAAGGGACCTATCGTTCCCTTTTTGGGACTTATAGCCTTTGCCATGAATCACCTCTCTCTAAGCGATGCGTTGTTCACGGCCACTCAGCAACGGGTCCTGGGCCTGTTGTTCGGTAAACCGGATCAAAGCTTCTATGCCAATGAAATTGCTCGCTGGGCTCAAGTCGGCAAGGGCAGTCTCATGCGGGAGCTGGAGCGTTTGCAAAGCTCAGGGATTTTGCTGATGACTCGTCAGGGCAATCAAACCCATTACCAAGCCAATGTGCATTGCCCGATCTACGCGGAACTGTTGGGCATCGTTCAAAAAACCATGGGGATAGCCGAGCCGTTGCGCCAAGCTTTGCAGCCGTTTTCCAGGCAGTTGAGTTGGGCGTTCGTCTACGGCTCCATCGCCAAAGGTCAGGCGAACGCATCTAGTGACATAGATCTCATGCTGATCGGCGAAGGCCTGCACTACAGTGAAGTGATGGAGCGGCTTATGCCTCTGGAGGAGCAACTGGGCCGTCGTCTTAACCCTACGCTCTACACGCCCCAGGACTGGGCTGCAAAATTTGCGGCGGGTAACAGCTTCGTGGTGCGGGTAGCGCGGCAGGACAAGATCAACTTGCTGGGTGAAGACGCTTTCGATCGTGTTTGATGAGTACCAGTTGAAGCCTCGTGATAGCCGCAAAATCTAATTCCTGTGGGAGCTTGCTCCCACACGGGGCATCGTTGCGCCGTGATTAACCGGCCTACCAATAACCCTGTGGCGAGGGAGCTTGCTCCCGCTCGGCTGCGTAGCAGCCGCGAACCCGGCAATGCGGTCTGCCTGAAAATACGCAGGGGCCTGCTTCGCAGGCCAGCGGGAGCAAGCTCCCTCGCCACAGGGCGGTGTGATCCATCCCACCGTTACTCCAACCGTAACGATCCACCGCTGAGCTTGATTGATGCACCTGCCACGACCCTCCTAAGGTAACCCCCACGACAGCGAACCCGTGGAGTGGTCATGACAACAACAATATCCCCCGACTCGCGCTGGACGCGGCGGCGCAGCGAAAAGCAGCGGCGTCTCGAGCTGGTGAAGGGGCTTGCCGACGGTGTGGTGTTGCCCACCGACAAGATCGTTGCTGCGCTGGAGGCGTTGATCCTGCCCGGTGACCGCGTGGTGCTGGAGGGCAATAACCAGAAGCAGGCGGACTTCCTTTCCCGCTCCCTGGCGAAAGTCGATCCTTCGAAGCTGCACGACCTGCACATGATCATGCCCAGCGTCGGCCGTTCCGAGCACCTCGATCTGTTCGAACGCGGCATTGCCCGCAAGCTGGATTTTTCCTTCGCCGGCACCCAGAGCCTGCGCATCAGCCAATTGCTCGAAGACGGTCTGCTGGAAATCGGCGCGATTCACACCTACATCGAGCTCTACGCCCGGTTGGTGGTGGACCTGATCCCCAATGTGGTGCTCTCGGCCGGTTTCATGGCCGACCGCGCCGGCAATATCTATACCGGCCCCAGCACCGAAGACACACCGGCGCTGATTGAGCCGGCGGCGTTCAGCGACGGGATTGTCATTGTCCAGGTCAACCAGTTGGTGGACGACGTCAGTGACCTGCCGCGCGTCGACATTCCGGCGTCCTGGGTCGATTTCGTGGTGGTGGCCGACAAGCCGTTCTACATCGAGCCGCTGTTCACCCGTGACCCGCGCCACATCAAGCCTGTGCATGTGCTGATGGCGATGATGGCGATCCGCGGGATCTACGAAAAACACAACGTTCAATCCCTCAACCACGGCATCGGTTTCAACACCGCCGCCATCGAACTGATCCTGCCGACCTACGGTGAATCCCTCGGTTTGAAGGGCAAGATCTGCCGTAACTGGACCCTCAATCCTCACCCAACCTTGATCCCGGCCATTGAAAGCGGCTGGGTTGAAAGCGTGCATTGTTTTGGCACTGAGTTGGGCATGGAAAACTATATCGCCGCGCGACCGGATGTGTTTTTCACCGGACGCGATGGCTCGCTGCGTTCCAACCGCATGGTTTGCCAATTGGCCGGACAGTACGCGGTGGACCTGTTCATCGGCGCGACGCTGCAAGTGGACGGCGACGGCCATTCCTCAACGGTGACGCGCGGTCGATTG
The DNA here is from genome assembly GCF_900119205.1 of Pseudomonas sp. NFACC16-2. Classification (NCBI taxonomy): domain Bacteria; kingdom Pseudomonadati; phylum Pseudomonadota; class Gammaproteobacteria; order Pseudomonadales; family Pseudomonadaceae; genus Pseudomonas; species Pseudomonas sp. NFACC16-2. Next base: position 59,490 of record NZ_FPIX01000023.1, read on the forward strand.
GCCGGTTTTGGCGGTGCGCCGAACATGGGCCACGACCCGCGCGGTCGCCGCCACGGCACGCCAGCCTGGCTCGACATGCGCCATGGCGATGGCGAAGCGCCGTTGCTCGAACGCGGCAAGAAGCTGGTGGTGCAGATGGTCGAGACGTTCCAGGAGGGCGGTAAACCGACCTTCGTCGACACCCTCGACGCGGTGGACGTGGCGAAGAAAGCTGGCATGCCCCTGGCGCCGATCATGATCTACGGCGACGACGTCACCCATTTGCTCACCGAAGAAGGCATCGCCTACCTGTACAAGGCCCGTTCCCTGGAAGAGCGCCAGGCGATGATCGCGGCTGTGGCCGGGGTCACTGCCATCGGCTTGCGCCACAACCCGAAAGACACCGCGTGCATGCGTCGCGAAGGGTTGATCGCCTTGCCCGAGGACCTCGGCATCCGCCGGACCGACGCCACCCGCGAGCTGCTTGCGGCCAAGAGCGTGGCCGACCTGGTGGAGTGGTCCGGTGGCCTCTACAACCCGCCCGCCAAGTTCAGGAGCTGGTAATGCACGCCTTTAACCTGCAACCGAAAAAACTGTCCTTGGCCGAACGTCTGGCGGACATGGCGGTGGATGCGCTGATCGACGAGGCCGACCTGTCGCCCAAACCCGCCCTGGTGGACCGGCGCGGCAACGGCGCCCACACCGATCTGCACCTGGGCCTGATGCACGCCTCGGCGCTGTCGCTGTGGCCCGCGTTCAAGGAAATGGCCGAAGCCGCCCTCGATTGTGGCGAAATCGGCCTGCCATTGCGCGAAGCCCTCGGCCGGATCGGCCGTGAAGGTGAAGCCGCGATGCTTGTCACCACGGGCGGCGTGAACACCCACCGTGGCGCGATCTGGGCCTTGGGCTTGCTCGTGGCGGCGACGGCGCTGGAGCCTGAATCCAATGCGCCAGGCGCAGTCACCCTGAGGGCTGCGCGCCTGGCCTTGCTCAACGACCGTTATGCACCTCAACCCTTGAGCCATGGTGCCCAGGTAGCCCAGCGCTACGGCGTACGCGGTGCCCGGGAGGAAGCGCAGCTGGCGTTCCCGGCAGTGACCGGCCTCGGCCTGCCGCAACTCAAGCGCAGTCGCGCGGCGGGCGCGGGCGAGCAGAACGCCCGGCTCGATGCCTTGCTGGCGATCATGACCACCCTGGCTGACACCTGCGTGCTCTACCGTGCTGGCGAACCCGGTTTGCAGGCTATGCAGCTGGGCGCCAAGGCGGTGCTCGATGCCGGTGGCAGTGCGAGCCTGGGCGGACGCCGCCAGTTGCACGCCCTGGACCAACAACTGATCGCCTTGAACGCCTCGCCCGGCGGCGCTGCCGACCTGCTCGCCGCCTGCCTGTTCCTCGATCGTATCGAACGCGGCGATGGCCTCTTCACTGGAGTGTATTGATGGAAACCTTATCCTTTGAATTCCCCGCCGGGCAGCCGCCACGGGGGCGGGCGCTGGTGGGCTGCGTCGGCTCGGGCGACCTGGAAGTGCTGATCGAACCCGGCCTGGCGGGCAAGTTGACCATTCAGGTGCAGACCTCGGTCAACGGCAGTGAACAACGCTGGCAGCACCTGTTCGCCCGCATGTTCGACGGCCAGACACCGCCGGCCTTGTCTATCGACATCCACGATTTCGGCGCCACCCCCGGCGTGGTGCGTTTGCGCCTGGAGCAAGGCTTCGAGGAGATCGGCCATGACTGACAGTGCAGCGTTGCTCAACAAGCACAGCTTCGTCGAACTCGGCGCCCGGCAGCGGGCCAAGGCTTTGCTCGATGACGGTACGTTCCGCGAACTGCTCGACCCGTTCCAGCGAATCATGTCGCCCTGGCTCCTGCGCCAGGGCGTGGTGCCACAAAGCGACGACGGCGTGGTGATCGCCAAAGGCAGCCTCGATGGCCTGCCCGTGGTGATCGCCGCCATCGAAGGCGCGTTCCAGGGCGGCAGCCTCGGCGAAGTCGGCGGGGCGAAGATTGCCGGTGCGCTGGAACTGGCCGCCGAGGACAACCGCAAGGGCACCCCGACCCGCGCGGTGTTGCTGTTGGAAACCGGCGGCGTGCGTTTGCAGGAAGCCAACCTCGGATTGGCGGCGATTGCCGAGATTCATTCGGCGATTGTCGACCTGCGCCAATACCAACCGGTGGTCGGTGTGGTGGCCGGCAGCGTCGGCTGTTTCGGTGGCATGTCCATCGCCGCCGGGCTGTGCAGTTATCTGCTGGTGACCCAGGAAGCCCGGCTGGGCCTCAACGGCCCACAAGTGATCGAACAGGAGGCCGGGATCGACGAATACGACTCCCGCGACCGGCCGTTCATTTGGAGCCTGACCGGCGGCGAGCAACGTTTCGCCAGTGGACTGGTGGACCGTTATGTCGCCGATGATGTGGCGCGGATCCGCCAGCAGGTCAGCCAACTGCTGCATCTGGGTGTTCCCACCGAGCACCGCAGCGGGCAGGCCGAACTGTTCCTGCAACGCCTGGCCCGGTTGGACACCGACGTGCAAATCGAACCAGCCGCGGTTCGCCAGTTGTATCAAGGAGAACGCCCATGAACTCGTATTCATTGAGAGGTTTGCGCTGGTTCGAGGCCTTGAGCGGCGGCGCCAAACCGTTGGAAAGCTTGCCTGCTTCGTTGAAGGTCGCGGACGTCACGCTGGGCGGGCAACACGTGCGCCTGCTGGCGGTGGTGGCGGATCCCGACAGTCGTTTTCCCCGTGCCCGCAATGGCGAGGTGGGTTTGCTCGAGGGGTGGGGCCTGGCCAAGGCCGTGGACGATGCCATCGACGCCGACCGCGATGCCCCTCACAAGCGTGCATTGGTCGCTATTGTCGATGTGCCGAGCCAGGCCTACGGCCGGCGCGAAGAAGCCCTGGGCATCCATCAGGCCTTGGCCGGAGCGGCGGACAGCTATGCCCGTGCGCGGCTGGCCGGGCACCCGGTGATTGGCCTGCTGGTGGGCAAGGCCATGTCGGGGGCGTTCCTGTCCCACGGCTACCAGGCCAATCGGCTGATTGCACTGCGCGATCCGGGGGTGATGGTCCACGCCATGGGCAAGGCTTCGGCGGCGCGGGTGACCCTGCGCAGCGTCGAGGAGCTTGAAGCCCTGGCCGCCAGCGTGCCGCCGATGGCCTATGACATCGACAGCTTTGCCAGCCTGGGGTTGTTATGGGAAATTTTGTCGGTGGAGCAAATCGAACAGCCCTTGGCCCAGGATCTGACGCGGGTGACGGATTGTCTGCTCCAGGCGATTGAAGATGTCGAGGCGGGGCCGCGTGATCTGAGCGGCCGTCTGGGGGCGTACAACCGCATCGCGTCGAGCAGGGTTCGCCAACTGCTGAGAGAGCAGTGGTGAGTACGTATCTGGCCCATGACCTGCTCTGGGGGCTGACCCCGGAGCAGTTGGCTGCGGATGCGTCAAAATGGGTAGTCGAGTCGATCACCGCCGGCCAACCGGTGGTGGTTCGGCGCGCACTGACGGCACCAGGTCAAATCGCGGTCGGCGTGCGCGGGCGCTTGCGCGAGCAGCGTTATGCAACCTCGATGGCGATCGCGGCGATCGCCCGTCGCGTCAGGCCAGAAGATCTTTGTCACGTTGCCTCGACTCGCGACTTGCCAGCCCTGCAAGCACTGTCCCACCTGCGTCCGCTGCTTGATGCCAGTGGCTGGACCTGGGGCGTCAGCGGCAGCGCCGGGTTCGAGCTCGCCACGGGTATCGAGGCGCTGCATGAACGCAGCGACCTGGATTTGATTCTGCGGGTGCCGCATTTTCTCGATCGTCTCCAGGCCAGGGAATTGCTGGCGCAACTGGATGCCTCGGTTTGCGCCGTGGATATGCAGTTGCAAACACCCTGCGGTGCCGTCGCCCTGCGCGAGTGGGCGGGTTCGTCGCGGCGGGTCTTGCTCAAGGATGATCTTCAAGCTCGGCTGGTGAGCGATCCTTGGCAGCCATCGCTGGAGCAAGTCGCGTGAGCAGCCTCTTGGTGTTCCCCGGCCAGGGTGCGCAGCGAGCAGGCATGCTTCATGGCCTGGCGCCGCAAATTCTGGGCGAGGCGAACGACGTGCTCGGTGAGGATGTCCTGCAGTTGGACAGTGCCGAGGCGCTGCAATCGACCCGTGCGGTGCAACTATGTTTGTTGATCGCCGGCGTGGCGGCGTCCCGTCGCTTGCTGGAGCAGGCACCTGCCCCGGACTACGTGGCGGGACTGTCCATCGGTGCCTATCCGGCGGCGGTGGTGGCCGGGGCGCTGGGGTTCGAGGATGCTTTGCGGCTGGTCAGCCTGCGGGGCGAATTGATGCAGCAGGCGTATCCGCAAGGTTATGGCATGACCGCGATCATCGGCCTCGACCTCGCGGCAGTGGAGGCATTGCTGGCGCAGGTGCACAGCGACCACACTCCGGTCTACCTGGCCAACATCAACGCGGATAACCAGGTGGTCATCGCCGGCAGCGACGAGGCCATGAACAACGTTGCCAGGCAGGCGCGAAGCCTGGGCGCCGGGAAGGCCTGTCGGCTGGCAGTGAGCGTGCCGTCCCATTGCCCGTTGCTGGAAGCACCAGCCCGGGTATTGGCCCAGGCATTTGCCGACGTGTCGTTGAAAGCACCGGCCTTGGGTTATCTCAGCGGCAGCCGCGCGCGACCGCTGGTCAACACCGAGGCTTTGCGCGACGACCTGGCGTTCAACATGTGCCGCGTGGTGGATTGGCGCGGCACCGTGCAAAGCGCCTACGAGCGAGGCGTGCGACTACAGATCGAACTGCCGCCCGGTGCGGTGCTGACCGCCCTGGCGCGCCGGGTATTCGAGCAGGGCACTGTCATGGCTTTCGACGGTGCCCGGCTCGACACCTTGCAGGCGCTGTTGCGTGAGGAGGGAAACCGCCAACCCTAAACCACCGACTCAAGCTGGCGAAGCACAAAAACAACAACTTCGACGATGCACTTTGAGGACTACAACAATGATTATCTACGGTGTGGCATTTTTGGCCTTTTGTACCCTGGCGGGTATTTTTATCGGTGAACTGCTGGGCAAATTGATCGGCGTGCCGGCCAACGTCGGCGGCGTCGGCATTGCGATGCTGTTGTTGATCGGCCTGGGCAGTTACCTGAGCAAGCGTGGCCTGTTCAAGGGTAAATCCGAGGCCGGCGTGGAATTCTGGAGCGCGGTCTACATTCCCATTGTGGTGGCGATGGCGGCGCAGCAAAACGTCTACGGCGCGCTCAAGGGCGGACCGATGGCGATCCTGGCCGGAACCCTGGCGGTGGTGATTGCCTTTGCGTTGGTGCCGGTGCTGGTGCGCATTGGTAACAAAGGGCCCCAGGGCAACGTCTCCGTTAAGACGGTCGGGTGATTGCCATGTACGAATCCATGATGAAAGTCATCACCGGCTACGGCCTGATCAGTGGTTTTGCGATTGTCGGCATCACCATGTGGGTGTCCTACTGGATCAGCAACACGTTCACCAAAGGTCGGCTGCATGGTTCGGCCATCGCCATTCTCCTGGGGCTGGTGCTCTCCTACATTGGCGGGGCTATGACGGGTGGGCAGAAGGGGGTGGTGGACATTCCGCTGCTGTCCGGGATTGGTTTGCTGGGCGGTGCGATGCTGCGGGACTTTGCCATCGTCGCCACGGCGTTTGGCGTGAGTATCGAAGAACTCAAGCGCGCCGGTTTCGTCGGGGTGCTGGCGCTGTTCGTCGGGGTCGCTACGTCGTTCATCGCTGGCGTGGGCGTGGCGATGGCGTTCGGTTACACCGACGCGGTGAGCCTGACCACCATTGGCGCCGGGGCGGTGACCTACATCGTCGGGCCGGTGACCGGGGCGGCGATTGGTGCCAGTTCCGAGGTGATGGCGTTGTCCATTGCCGCCGGGTTGATCAAGGCAATCCTGGTGATGGTAGCGACGCCGTTCGTGGCACCGTTGATTGGCCTCAACAATCCGCGCAGCGCGGTGATTTTCGGTGGCCTGATGGGCACCTCCAGCGGCGTGGCCGGTGGCCTGGCGGCCACCGATCCGAAACTGGTGCCATATGGCTGCCTGACGGCGGCGTTCTATACGGCGCTTGGGTGCTTGTTGGGGCCTTCGTTGTTGTTTTTGATCATGCGGGGGTTGATGGGGTAGGGCCTGGTCTCTTTGTCGACAGGACTGTCCCCATCGCGAGCAGGCTCGCTACACAGTTGACCGCGTGTCCCTGTGGGAGCGAGCTTGCTCGCGATGAAGGCAACACGGTCTCAAGCCTGGCGGTTGGCATACATCCGGCACTCAGCCAACAGCGCCAGCAGATTCGGATCACGCTCCTTGGCCTTCAGGAACACCACGCCAATGCGCTGTTGTAGCCGATACCTTTCCTGCAACGGGATCAATTTCACCCGGTTTTCATACACCGCCGCAATTCGTCCCGGCAACAACGCATAGCCCACCCCGGAGCTAACCATGCTCAGCAGGGTGAAGATGTCGTTGACCTGCATCGCCACCTTCGGCTCGAACCCCGCCTGCTTGAACACCCGAACCCCGTCCTGGTGCGTGGCGAAGCCCTGGGTCAAGGTGATGAACGTCTCGTCGCGCACCTCGGCCAGATCGACCTCGCTGCGCTGGGCAAAGGGTGAATCAGCTGGCGTGGCGAGGAAGATGTCGTCGGAAAACAGCTCGATATGCTCACAGTCCGGGTCGTTAACGCTGTCGTCCAGGGAGATCAGGATCGCGTCCACTTCCATGTTCTTGAGCTTGTACAGCAGGTCGATGTTCGAGCCGAGGATCAGGTCGATATTGAGTTCGCTGCGGCGGATCTTCAGGCCCATGATCAGTTGCGGCACGGTCTTGACCGTCAACGAATACAGCGAGCCGAGCTTGAAGCGTTCGGCGGAGAAACCAGCGGCTTCGCGGGTCAGGCGTACGCTTTCGACCACGTCCTGGATCAGCTTCTGCGCCCGCTCTTCCAGCACGTAAGCACTTTCCAGCGGCGTGAGGTTGCGGCCTTCGTGCTTGAACAACGGGCAGCGCAGGGCGCTCTCCAGCGAGTGAATGGCCCGGTGCACACTGACATTGCTGGTCTGCAACTCGGCCGCCGCCCGCGCCAGGTTGCCGGTGCGCATGAAGGCCAGGAACACCTCGAGTTTCTTCAGGGTCAATTCTTCGTCGATCAGCATGGGGTGGGGCTCTTATTCGTATCGCCCGATTGTGCCCCAATCGACTCTTTTTGGAGGGGTTAATCTGTGGCGAGGGGATTTATCCCCGCCGGGCTGCGCAGCAGCCCCAATTCTGCCGCATCACCGTGTCAGGCAAATTGCATTCAACTGTATTGGGGCCGCTTCGCAGCCCAGCGGGGATAAATCCCCTCGCCACAGGGTGTCGTGTGCCCTGAGGACTACAGCAAACCATTGCACTTTGCAGCGCCAGGCCTGAGCCTTGGCGTCTGCTCTGGAATGTGAGGTGGGACTGGATGTATCACGGAGAACGACTCAACGCCTGGACGCACTTGGTCGGGGCGGTGGCGGCTTTTATCGGGGCGGTGTGGTTGCTGGTGATTGCCGGGATGGCGGGCGATCCGTGGAAGATCGTCAGCGTGGCGATCTACGGGTTCACTCTGCTGGTGCTGTACAGCGCTTCGACGGTTTACCACAGCGTGCGCGGGCGCAAAAAAGCGATCATGCAGAAGGTCGATCACTTTTCGATCTACCTGTTGATCGCCGGCAGCTACACCCCGTTCTGCCTGGTGACCCTGCGCGGGCCGTGGGGCTGGACCTTGTTCGGGATCGTCTGGGGGCTGGCGCTGATCGGGATACTGCAGGAGATCAAGCCACGCTCCGAAGCGCGGATCCTGTCGATCGTCATCTACGCGGTGATGGGCTGGATCGTGCTGGTGGCGGTCAAGCCGCTGCTGGCGGCCCTGGGCAGCGCCGGGTTTGCCTGGCTGGCCTCGGGCGGCGTGTTGTACACCGTGGGCATTATCTTCTTCGCCCTCGACCATCGGCTGCGCCACGCCCATGGCATCTGGCACCTGTTTGTGATCGCCGGCAGCTTGCTGCACTTCGTGGCGATTCTGTTTTATGTGCTCTAACCCCTGAGCAACCTGGATTCAATGTGGGAGCGAGCTTGCTCGCGATAGCGGCGGACCAATCAACATCGATGCTGACTGACCCAACGCCATCGCGAGCAAGCTCGCTCCCACAGCGGGCATCTCCCACAGCGGGCATCTGGCTTCAGAAGTCCCCCCACAACTGCTGCGCCACCGCCAGCGCCACCACCGGCGCGGTTTCGGTGCGCAGCACGCGAGGGCCGAGGCGGGCGGCATGGTAGCCGGCGGTCTTGGCCTGTTCGACTTCGGCGTCCGACAAACCGCCTTCAGGACCGATCAGGAACGCCAGTGTCGACGGTTTGTCATGGCTGGCCAGCGGCTCGGCCACCGGATGCAGCACCAGCTTGAGCTCGGCCTCGGTCTGCTTCAGCCAGTCGGCCAGCAGCAGGGGCGGGTGGATGACCGGCACGCTCGAGCGCCCGCATTGCTCGCAGGCGCTGATTGCCACCTGGCGCCAGTGCAGCAGGCGCTTGTCGGCGCGCTCGTCCTTGAGGCGCACTTCGCAGCGTTCGCTGAAAATCGGCGTGATCTCGCTGACCCCCAGCTCCGTGGCTTTCTGGATCGCCCAATCCATGCGCTCGCCCCGGGACAAGCCCTGGCCGAGGTGGATGCGTAGCGGCGATTCAGGTTGTCCGGCGAACTGCTCGTCCAATTGCACCCGCACGCGTTTCTTGCCGACTTCGGCCAGGGTGCCGCGAAACTCCTGGCCCGAGCCGTCGAACACCTGCACCGCATAGCCTTCGGCCATGCGCAGCACACGGCCGATGTAGTGGGCCTGGGCCTCGGGCAGTTCGTGGTCGCCGAGGCTCAGGGGCGCGTCGATGAAGAAGCGGGACAGTCTCATGTCGGATCTCTGAAAAAGTTAACGGTGCTATGAGGCCCCCCACACCTGTGGCGAGGGGATTTATCCCCGTTGGGCTGCGAAGCAGCCCCAAATACATCCAACGCGATTTGCCTGAAGCATCGGGGTATCCGGTTTTAGGGCTGCTGCGCAGCCCAACGGGGATAAATCCCCTCGCCACAATGGTGTTCCAACAGTGCATCGCGATGTCAGCCCGGATCGCGATAACCCGGATGAAAGTCCTTCGGCACCGCCACGCTGACCTTGTCCCGGGTGGCGATGTCGATGCCCTCGCTGGCCACTTCGGCCAGGAAATCGATCTGCTCCGGGGTGATGACATACGGCGGCAGGAAATACACCACGCTGCCCAGTGGGCGCAGCAAGGCACCACGCTCCAAGGCATGCTGGAACACACTCAGGCCGCGCCGTTCCTGCCACGGATAAGCGGTTTTGCTGGCCTTGTCCTTGACCATCTCGATGGCCAGCACCATGCCAGTCTGGCGCACTTCGGCGACGTTCGGGTGATCGGCCAGGTGCGCGGTGGCGCTTGCCATGCGCTGGGCCAGGGCCTGGTTGTTTTCGATGACGTTGTCTTCTTCGAAGATATCCAGCGTCGCCAGGGCCGCCGCGCAGGCCAGCGGGTTGCCGGTGTAGCTGTGGGAGTGCAGGAAGGCGCGCAGGGCCGGGTAGTCGTCGTAGAACGCGCTGTAGACCTCGTCGGTGGTCACGCATGCGGCCAGCGGCAGGTAGCCGCCGGTCAGGGCCTTGGACAGGCAGAGGAAGTCCGGCGTGATACCGGCCTGCTCACAGGCGAACATCGTCCCGGTACGGCCAAAGCCGACGGCGATTTCGTCGTGGATCAGGTGCACGCCATAGCGATCGCAAGCCTCGCGCAGCAACTTCAGGTACACCGGGTGGTACATGCGCATGCCGCCGGCGCCCTGAATCAGCGGTTCGACGATCACTGCCGCCACCGTGTCGTGGTGCTCGGCCAGGGTCTGTTCCATGGCCGCGAACAGGTTGCGCGAATGTTCTTCCCAACCCATGCCTTCAGGGCGGTGGTAGCAGTCGGGGCTCGGCACCTTGATCGTGTCCAGCAGCAACGCCTTGTAGGTTTCAGTGAACAACGGCACATCGCCCACCGACATCGCCGCGATGGTTTCGCCGTGGTAACTGTTGCTCAGGGTGACGAAGCGCTTCTTGTCCGGCCGACCGCGATTGATCCAGTAGTGGAAGCTCATCTTCATCGCCACTTCGATGCAGGACGAGCCGTTATCGGCGTAGAAGCACCGGGTCAGGCCTTCAGGCGTCATCTTCACCAGGCGCTCGGACAGCTCGATCACCGGCTGGTGGCTGAAGCCGGCGAGAATCACATGCTCCAACTGATCGACCTGGTCCTTGATGCGCTGGTTGATGCGTGGGTTGGCGTGGCCGAACACGTTGACCCACCAGGAGCTGACGGCATCGAGATAGCGCTTGCCTTCGAAATCTTCCAGCCACACGCCTTCACCGCGCTTGATGGGGATCAGCGGCAGCTGTTCGTGATCTTTCATCTGGGTGCAGGGATGCCACAGTACCGCGAGGTCGCGTTGCATCCACTGGTTATTCAGGCCCATTAACAGTCTCCTCGAGGCGGCTCGCGGCGGGCGCGGGCAAAACAATCGCGCAAGCCTATGCAATGGCGGCCCCGGGGACAACCCATTGTGTCATTGCGGCGACTTTGAGCGAGGCGATAGACGCCGCTGGCGGCGCTTTGATGGCTGACGTATTCTTCGCGGCTCTTCTGAGCTGTCTGGCTCGAAAAACTGAAATTACCTACGTTTACTCCGGAGTCCGTTGAATGTCTGCTGGTTGGCTGCGCGCCTGTGCGCTGGTGATGATAGGGCTGTTCAGCGCTTCGGCGCTGGCCAAGGACAAACAACCGACGGCCATCGTGATTGGCGGCGGCCTGGCGGGGCTCACCGCAGCCTACGAGCTGCAGAACAAAGGCTGGGCCGTGACGCTGCTGGAAGCCAAGCCGGACCTGGGCGGTCGTTCGGGCATGGCCACCAGTGAGTGGATCGGCAACGAGAAGACCCAGCCGGTGCTGAACAAATACGTCTCCACATTCAAGCTGAGCACCACGCCGGCACCGGAGTTCGTGCGCACCCCCAGCTACCTGATCGACGGCACTTACTTCACCGCTGCGGACCTGGCGACCAAACAGCCGGCCACCGCCGAAGCCCTCAAGCGCTACGAAACCACCCTGGACGACCTGGCGCGCTCCATCGAAGACCCGCAGAACCCGGCGGCGACCAGCACGCTGCATGCGCTGGACCAGATCACTGTGTCCAACTGGCTCGACCGTCTGCAACTGCCGGCCACGGCGCGGCAGTTGGTGAACCAGGAGATTCGCACCCGTTACGACGAGCCTTCGCGCCTGTCGCTGCTGTATTTCGCCCAGCAGAACCGCGTCTATCGTGGCGTGTCCGACCGCGACCTGCGGGCCTCGCGCCTGTTGGGTGGCAGCCCGACTCTGGCCCAGGCGTTCGTCAAGCAACTGAAAACCATCAAGACCAATTCGCCCGTGTCGGCCATCTCCCAGGACAAGGACGGGGTGACCGTCAAGGTTGGCGCCGTTGGCTATCAGGCTGACTACGTGGTGCTGGCGGTGCCGCTGCGGGCGCTGAACAAGATCCAGTTGACCCCGGCCCTGGACGCCCAGCATCAAGGCGCGATCAAGGGCACCAACTACGGTTGGCGCGACCAGATCATGCTCAAGTTCAAGAACCCCGTCTGGGACAGCAAGGCGCGCATGTCGGGTGAGATCTACAGCAACGCCGGCCTGGGCATGATGTGGATCGAGCCGGCCATGAAGGGCGGCGCCAACGTGGTCATCAACCTGTCCGGCGACAACGCCCGGGTGATGCAGGCCTTCGGCGACAAGCAGATGGTCGACCAAGTGCTGATCCGCCTGCACGCGTTTTATCCCCAGGCCCGTGGCGCGTTCACCGGTTATGAGATTCGTCGCTACAGCACCGACCCGTCCATGGGCGGCGCGTACCTGGCCTTTGGTCCGGGCCAGATCAGCAAGTACTGGCGCCTGTGGGAAAAGCCGTTGCAGCGCGTAGCCTTTGCCGGTGAACACACCGACACCCTGTATCCGGGCACCCTGGAAGGTGCGCTGCGCAGCGGTCAACGGGCCGCCAGCCAGGTTGAAGACCTGGCGGCGGGCAAGTCGTTCGAGCCGCCCAAGGTCGCGCCGGCTGCAACGGCCGCAGCTGCCGGTGCCGTGGCGGCGAAGAAGGGCAACTTCTTCAGCAACCTGTTCGGTGGCTCGGATGACGAGAAGAAGCCGGAGCCGGTCAAGGCACCGGAGCCGGTAGCGCCGCCTCCAGCGCCTGCACCGACACCCGCCCCAGCGCCTGCCCCGGTAGCGCCACCCGCGCCTGCCCCGGTGAAAGTCGAACCCGCCAAGAAAGCCACGGCCAAGCCTGCGGCGAAAAAACCGGCGGCCAAGACCCCAGCCAAAAAAGCCCCGGCCAAGGCTCCGGTAAAAAAGGCCGAGCCGGTGAAGAAGCCAGCAGTCAAACCGACGACGGCTACTGAGACGAAGGCTCAGTAACGATCAGGCGGAAAGAACGCGGCTCAAGGACCTAATGCTGTTCACTTAAGGCAATCGACAAACCCGTGGCGAGGGAGCTTGCTCCCGCTGGGCCGCGAAGCGGCCCCAAAACCTGCCAAATGCGGAGCACCAGGCACACCGCACCCGCCGGTTTACGACTGCTTGGCAGCCGAGCGGGAGCAAGCTCCCTCGCCACAGGTCCTTCATTTTTCTCAAATGAACCACATGGGCCCAGGGGCCGCGTTTTTTTATCCCGCATCAAGCGTACCGGCGCCGCTTGATAAGCGCGACGTCCTACACGCCTCGGCGATATATCGGAAACTTCCCACCCTTTAACCGGAAGCAGGCGATAGCGCTTACCAAGCCATAAGTCTAGGCTCCTCGAAAAACAGGAGCGTGTATGAAAAAACTGATGGCAATGGTCGTATTGGTTTCGATGTACGGGTGCGTGCATGGCGAATGCCGGGATCCTTTGAAAATTCCAATGATTCCAAAAAGAGATCCGCAGTTAGCACACAAATGCTCCATCGATCCATATAGGCCTGAGTGCTCGGTGAACTAATAATTCACAATTTTCACCTCGTAAAAGCTGGAGTTAATATGAAGTTGATAGCGGCTTTAATGCTATTGGCAGTATTCGGTATCAGTGGTTGCACTGCTGATGGTCGTATGGTGCTGAAAAAGCACGATCCTCAATTAGTTTATAGATGTGACATGGATCCTTACAGGCCTGAGTGCGTCAATAAGTGACTCTAGAGAGGCGGCAGCGAAAACGACCAGGTTTTAATTTCAAAGTCCTCAAATAAAATTTTGACCCGCTTTGGCTTGGACATACGTCCCGGGACGAAGCCAAAGCGAGCCCAGCATAGCTTTCCCGTTCGCCTGTCATGGATGACCAGGTTGCCGTCATCCTGAATGACCATACAAGCGTTGTACCAAAGCGACTTGTCTCTGCTATGCGTACTTTCAGCAATCCATAAGCGTCTTCTGGATGGGTCATAGAGAAAGCCGCTGTTGCTAATTACGAACTGTAGAGGCTCACGCATTCTTTTTGGGTGCAGAGTTACGCTATAACGCTGGTTGCCATCTGCGGTCCAAACTACCGCCTCGCCATCCTTGAGGACTAAATTGCCATCGGCCTGTAATACCAGTCGAAATCGTCCGTTAGGTGATTGAAGGTATTGCCCCAGCCGACATCGTTTGATTGGGCGGTAGAATTGGAGAACCGCTCGCTCGAAATGGAGTGTAAGGAACAGCCATGTGTTTCACCTTGTTAAATGAATGTTGAGCACTCATTTGATCAAGGATAAAGGGTGATACATATATATTGCATGGCAAATATTTTGGGTGGCAGTGACGGCTCAACGCGGGTCCTTACGGGGGAAGCTTGCTCGCGATACGCTCCGCTTTGCCGCCTAATGGTTGCCGGCCTCTCTCGCTATCGTGCACCGTATTGGCGTTAATCTTTCCTTAACCCACCCCCTCCAGACTGATCATCGTATTTCTCGATATTTCAAAGCGAAAATTTCCGCTTTAAATCGATAGATAACTCGCTAGTCTTGGACACAGTTTTTACAGGATATGAGCAATGCAGCTACGCAACTCTTCTTCTCGTTATGGCTGGGTCAGTATCACCCTGCACTGGGGCATTGCGCTGGTGGTCTATGGGTTGTTCGCCCTGGGCCTGTGGATGGTCGGCCTGGATTACTACAGCACCTGGCGCAAAGACGCGCCGGACCTGCACAAGAGCATTGGCCTGGTGCTGCTGGCGGTCATGTTGCTGCGGGTGATCTGGCGTTTCGTCAGCCCGCCGCCACCGACCCTGCAAAGCTATGGGCGCCTCACCCGTATCGGCGCCAAGCTTGGCCATAGCGCCCTGTATCTCGGGTTGTTCGCCGTGATGATCGCCGGTTACCTGATTTCCACCGCAGACGGTGTCGGGATCCCGGTGTTTGGTTTGTTCGAAGTCCCCGCGCTGGTGTCCGGACTGCCCGATCAGGCAGACGTCGCTGGCGAGATTCACCTGTACCTAGCATGGGCGTTGGTCATTTTCTCCGGCCTCCATGCGTTGGCAGCATTGAAACACCACTTTATCGACCGTGACGCGACCCTCAAGCGAATGCTGGGGCGCCAAGCCTGATGTTCAACCTCGACTCCAAAGGAATAGAAAGCATGTTGAAAAAGACGCTCGCCGCCCTGGCAATCGGTTCTGCCCTGCTGTCAGCCGGCCAGGCCATGGCTGCCGACTACGTGGTCGACAAGGAAGGCCAGCACGCCTTCGTCGACTTCAAGATCAGCCACCTGGGCTATAGCTACATCACCGGTACCTTCAAGGACATCGACGGCAAGTTCAGCTTCGACGCCGCCAAGCCAGAAGACAGCAAGATCGAGTTCAACGTACGTACCGCCAGCGTGTTCACCAACCACGCCGAGCGCGACAAGCACATCGCCAGCAAGGACTTCCTGGAAGTATCCAAGTACGCCGATGCCAAGTTCGTGTCCACCAGTGTCAAATCCACCGGTAAGAATGCCGCTGGCAAAGAGACTGCCGACGTGACCGGCGACCTGACACTGCACGGCGTGACCAAGCCAATCGTGGTCAAGGCCACCTTCCTGGGTGAAGGCAAGGACCCATGGGGCGGCTACCGTGCCGGCTTCGAGGGCACCACCAGCATCAAGCGTTCGGACTTCGGCAAGATGATGGACCTGGGTCCACAATCCGACGCCGTTGAGCTGTACATCTCGTTTGAAGGTGTCAAAGCGAAGTAACCTTCGCACTGACAAAAAAATGCCCCAGGTCGCGAGACCTGGGGCATTTTTTCAACGCTTGGAAAAACTCAGCGATTGCGCGTCAGCAATGCCGGTTTTTCGCCCCGTGGACGGCTTGGCAGTTGATCCAGCTGTTCAGGCGTCGGGAAGCGATCGGCTTTCGATTCCTTGTGCATGATCTTCGGCTGGTTGCTGCGCGGGTTCTGCACGGCGGGTTCCTGACGAGGCTGGTCCTCACGGGCCGGCCGGCGCGGGCGGTTGTCATCGCGGCGAGCCTGACCGTCACGCGGGGCACCGTTGCGTGGGCCGCTGCGCTTGGCCGGTGGCGTGCCGGTGGACGAGCCGTTGCTGTTGCGCGGGCCATTCTGGCGACCTTGTGGCTGGCCGCTGCGCGGCGCGCCTGTAGCTGCACCCTGTGCCGGGGCACCCGGGCGACGACCACGGCCCTGGGCCGGTTTCTGCTGCGGTACGTAGTCGACACGGTTACCGAAGTTATCGATATCGTCGTCCAGGAACTCGTCCGGGGCGCGATCAGCCGCGGCGCGAGGTGCCGGACGCTGCTGTTCACGGGCTGGCGTGCCTTCGCGGGGCTTCTGTTCGCGGGCTGGGCGTTCGCCGCGGCCGTTGCTGTTGCTGGCTGATTTTTCCTTGCCCTTGTCCTTGCCTTTGTCTTTGCGACCGCCGCCACCACCGCCATTCGGACCATCGCCGCGCGGGCCACGGGCATTGCGCGGATTGCGCACGTCCGGACGTTCGCGCACTTCAGGCTTCTCGGCCTCGATGGTGCTGGCATCGAAGCCCATCAGGTCGCCGTCGGCAATTTTCTGCTTGGTCATGCGCTCGATGCTTTTGAGCAGCTTTTCTTCGTCCGGTGCGACCAGCGAGATCGCTTCGCCCGAGCGCCCGGCCCGGCCGGTACGGCCGATACGGTGCACGTAGTCTTCATCGACGTTCGGCAGTTCGAAGTTGACCACGTGAGGCAGTTGGTCGATGTCCAGGCCGCGGGCCGCGATGTCGGTGGCCACCAGGATGCGCACTTCGCCGGCCTTGAAGTCGGCGAGGGCTTTGGTGCGGGCGTTCTGGCTCTTGTTACCGTGGATTGCCACAGCCGGCAGGCCATGCTTGTCCAGGTACTCGGCCAGGCGGTTGGCGCCGTGCTTGGTGCGGGTGAACACCAGGACCTGTTCCCAGGCACCGGCGGTAATCAGGTGCGCCAGCAGGGCACGCTTGTGGCTGGCCGCCAGGCGGAACACACGTTGCTCGATACGCTCGACCGTGGTGTTCGGTGGCGTGACTTCGATGCGCTCCGGGTTGTGCAGCAGCTTGCCAGCCAAGTCGGTGATGTCCTTGGAGAACGTCGCCGAAAACAGCAGGTTCTGACGCTTGGCGGGCAGGCGAGCGAGGACTTTCTTCACGTCGTGGACAAAGCCCATGTCGAGCATTCGGTCGGCTTCGTCCAGCACGAGGATTTCCACGTGGGACAAATCGACGCTGCCCTGGCCGGCCAGGTCCAGCAGGCGACCAGGGCAGGCCACCAGTACATCGACGCCACGGGACATGGCCTGGACTTGGGGATTCATGCCCACGCCGCCAAAAATGCAGGCGCTGACGAACTTCAGGTCGCGAGCGTAGACCTTGAAGCTCTCGTGTACCTGGGCCGCCAGTTCGCGGGTTGGGGTCAGGACCAGTACGCGCGGTTGGCGCGGGCCATGACGCTGGGACTTGTCTGGGTGACCGTTGGGGAACAACCGCTCCAGGATCGGAAGGGCGAAACCGCCGGTTTTACCAGTACCTGTCTGCGCCGCGACCATCAGGTCGCGACCTTGCAACACGGCGGGAATGGCCCGCTGTTGCACGGGGGTAGGCTGGGTATAGCCGGCGGCTTCGATGGCGCCGACTAAAGCCTCGGAGAGACCGAGGGAAGCAAAGGACATGAGTAATCCTGTTTTAGTGAGGGCCTGGCCCAATGGGATAGTCTTGCCTGGCGCGAATGACGTTCAACATGGAAACGTCATCCCGTCCGGTCCTGCCGGGTCTGAAAGACGGGTCCGGACAGGGCTCGCGCGGGCTGGAAGCTGCGCTGTAGCGGTGTCGGGATGCCTTTTGCAAGGCCGGGCGTCCGGGCGTGAGCCTGGCGGGAAGGCCGGAGTATAACAGAGCAAACGCCGTGCGCCGCTTTCCTGCTGCTCAACGGTTTATTTCAACGTTGACCCAGGCCGGGCGAGACGACCTTGGCCACTGGGCCGGCACCGTAGCGGGCGCTCAGTTCGGCATAGGCGGGTTCGCGCTTGAAACGCTTGAGTTCGGCACTGAAGCGTTGCACCAGCAAATCCATCCCGGCGCTGCGCCGCACCGCCAGGTATTGGCTTTGGCGGCTCACGACCATCGGATTTTCGGTGATCTGGTCGCTCAACTGCATGTGTTCGAGCACATGTCGGCCCACCCTGCGGTCGGTGATGAGCAGGTCGATGCGTCCCAACTGCAACTTGCCGAAATTGGCTTCGTGGGTTGGTGCCGTTTCCCGGGTGAACAGGGTCGACTCACTGAAGGCCTGGCTGTAGAGATAACCGGGTGAGGTGCCGACGGTCAGGCCGCGCAGGTCATCGAGCGTGCGAAACGGATGGGGCCGGGCCTTGGCATAGAACATCACGAACTCTACGTCCGACAGCGGTTCGCTGGGGTAAAGCAGCATGGCATCGCGTTCATCGCTGTGGAAGATGTCCAGCGCACCGTCCGCCAACCCCTGCTCCAGCATCACCAGGCAACGCTTCCACGGCAGGAACTGCCATTCCACGTCGATACCCAGGCGCTTGAAGACAATGGCCGTGGTTTCGTAGTCCAGGCCCAGCATCTTGCCGTTCTCTTCGTAGACATACGGGGCCCAGGGTTCGGTGACAATGCGCAACTTCTCGGCCCGGGCAGCCATGCTCAGGCATAAGAGAAGAAGGGCAGTCAGCAGCTGGACAATGACGGGCATGGCCTGAGGTTACGACGAGAGCTCATCAAATAGCTAGAGCGCTCTGGCTCGCGCCTTAGTTGCCTTTTACTTGCAGTCGGTGCAGATCGAAGGCTTCGCGGTATTTGTCCCGAGGTAAACACATCCATTCGGGGCCGAAGACCCTCATGACAACTGGATGAAAAAAGGCCCTGGTTTTCGCCAGGGCCTTTTGTACCACTGTATGGGCTGTTAACGCGGCAGCTTGAGGTTGTTCCATACCGCCAGGCTGGCTTCGGCCTGGTTCAGGGTATAGAAGTGCAGCCCCGGGGCTCCACCTTGCAACAATCGCTCGCACATTTGCGTGATGACTTCCTCGCCGAAGCTTTGGATGCTCGACGTGTCGTCACCATAAGCTTCCAGTTGCTTGCGGATCCAGCGTGGGATTTCCGCACCGCAGGCATCGGAGAAGCGCGCCAGCTTGCTGTAGTTGGTGATCGGCATGATCCCCGGTACCACAGGAATGTCGACGCCCAACTTGCGTATGCGCTCGACGAAGTAGAAATAACTGTCGGCGTTGAAGAAATACTGGGTGATCGCGCTGTTGGCGCCAGCATTGGCCTTGCGGACGAAGTTGCGCAGATCGTCTTCGAAATTGCGCGCCTGGGGGTGCATTTCCGGGTATGCCGCGACTTCGATATGGAAGTGCTCGCCAGTTTCTTCGCGAATGAACTCAACCAGCTCATTGGCGTGGCGCAGCTCGCCGCTGGCCATGCCCATGCCTGACGGCAGGTCGCCGCGCAGGGCAACGATGCGCTTGATGCCAGCGGCCTTGTACTGGGTCAGCAGGCTTCGCAGGTCGTCCTTGCTGTCACCCACGCAAGACAGGTGAGGGGCGGCCGGGACTTTGACTTCGCTTTCAAGCTGCAACACGGTGTTCAGGGTGCGGTCACGGGTCGAGCCGCCGGCGCCATAGGTGCAGGAGAAGAAGTCGGGGTTGTAGCTGGCCAACTGACGGGCAGTGGCGATCAGTTTTTCATGCCCAGCATCGGTCTTCGTCGGGAAGAACTCGAAGCTGTAGCGACGGTCTTGGGACATGGTCGGGCTCCCAGCTACAAGCTGCAAGCTACAAGCTGCAAGAGGGCGGTGCGCCGGATTCTTGTGCTTTAGACTTGCAGCTCATGGCTGCGTAATAGCGATGAAGAAGTAAGCTCCAAGCCCAAATCGCAAGTAAACACACTGCTCTTACTTGCCGCTTGGGACTTGAAGCTTGCAGCTGCTGTCAGTACCTGTACGCGTGCGGCTTGAACGGGCCTTCGACGGTGACGCCGATGTAGTCAGCCTGTTGCTTGGTCAGCTTGGTGACCACGCCGCCGAAACCGCGGACCATTTCCAGGGCCACTTCTTCGTCGAGTTTCTTGGGCAGTACTTCCACGGTCAGGCGCTCGGCTTTCTGGGCCGGCGACAGGTCGGCGTATTTCTGGCCGAACAGGAAGATCTGGGCCAGGACCTGGTTGGCGAACGAGCCGTCCATGATGCGGCTTGGGTGGCCGGTGGCGTTGCCCAGGTTAACCAGGCGGCCTTCAGCCAGCAGGATCAGGTAGTCGTCGTTCTGTGGGTCGAAGCTGCCGGTACCGGTGCGGTGAACCTTGTGCACCTGTGGCTTCACTTCTTCCCATGCCCAGTTCTTGCGCATGAAAGCGGTGTCGATTTCATTGTCGAAGTGACCGATGTTGCAGACCACGGCGCGCTTCTTCAGGGCCTTGAGCATGTTGGCATCGCAGACGTTGACGTTGCCGGTGGTGGTCACGATCAGGTCGATCTTGCCCAGCAGGGCCTTGTCGATGCTGGCTTCGGTGCCGTCGTTGATCCCGTCGATGAACGGCGAAACCAGCTCGAAGCCGTCCATGCAGGCTTGCATGGCGCAGATCGGGTCGACTTCGGACACCTTGACGATCATGCCTTCCTGACGCAGGGACTGGGCCGAACCCTTGCCCACGTCACCGTAGCCGATCACCAGCGCCTGCTTGCCCGACAACAGGTGGTCGGTGCCGCGCTTGATGGCGTCGTTGAGGCTGTGACGGCAGCCGTACTTGTTGTCGTTCTTGCTCTTGGTCACCGAGTCGTTGACGTTGATGGCCGGAATCTTCAGCTCGCCCTTGGCCAGCATGTCCAGCAGACGGTGCACGCCAGTAGTGGTCTCTTCGGTCACGCCGTGGACATTTTCCAGCACGGCCGGGTACTTCTTGTGCAGCAGCTCGGTCAGGTCGCCGCCGTCGTCGAGGATCATGTTGGTGTCCCATGGCTGGCCATCCTTGAGGATGGTTTGCTCCAGGCACCACTCGTACTCTTGCTCGGTCTCGCCTTTCCAGGCGAATACCGGGATACCGGCGGCAGCGATGGCGGCAGCGGCCTGGTCCTGGGTCGAGAAGATGTTGCAGGACGACCAGCGCACTTCGGCACCCAGGGCAACCAGGGTTTCGATCAGCACGGCGGTCTGGATGGTCATGTGGATGCAGCCGAGGATTTTTGCGCCCTTCAATGGCTGTTCGCCAGAGTACTTGCGGCGCAGGCCCATCAGGGCTGGCATTTCGGATTCGGCGATGATGATTTCGCGACGGCCCCAGGCAGCCAGGGACATGTCGGCGACTTTGTAGTCGGTAAAATCGGCAGGCGTGATAACAGCGCTCATGAAGAGTCTCCATTCGTAATGTATGCGAATGGGCGCCGTTGTGCGTTTAGTGTCCGTGCGGGGAGCCCCCCGTACAAACAACGCCCCATCCGAGCCTGACAGGTCGAGCCTGCTGCAGCGCCCCTCGGACAGGTGGCGGGAACGGTCCAACGGGTGGACCGGGTAAAGCGGTGGCGATTATAACGGGCTAATCGGATCTTCCAAAAGGGTTTCTGTCGGCAAATCGAAATTGCCGATGATCGTCATAGGGCCCGCGACGTAGAGCCGGGCAGCCTGGTCTGCCATGATGCAGGCATTCATCGGCCAGACACTCAGGAGTGATCATGAATTTCCACACCCGCAAATGGGTCAAGCCCGAAGACCTCAACCCCAACGGTACGCTGTTCGGCGGCAGTCTGTTGCGCTGGATCGACGAGGAGGCGGCGATCTACGCCATCGTCCAGCTGGGTAACCAGCGCGTGGTCACCAAGTACATCTCGGAAATCAATTTCGTCAGCGCTTCGCGCCAGGGCGACATCATCGAACTGGGTATCACCGCCACCGAGTTTGGCCGTACTTCCATTACCCTGACCTGCGAGGTGCGCAACAAAATCACCCGCAAGAGCATCCTGACCGTAGAGAAGATGGTCTTCGTCAACCTCGGCGAAGACGGCTTGCCCGCGCCTCACGGGCGGACCGAGATCAAGTACGTCAAGGACCAGTTCAAGGATGATGTCGTCGAGTGAGATCGGTGGCGTTGCTATCGCGAGCAAGCTCGCTCCCACATTTTGTATTTGGGGCGCCACTGAACAGCTCTGAACGCCGCGTGTCGTAGGTACATCACGCCACCGGTTCAGGAGCTGTATGGACACCCACAAAGACGGCAAGACCCCTGACCTTTCGGCCCAGGAGCAGCACGAAGTCGACCGCAACCAGCCGCCACGGGCCGCGGTGCTGCATGAAATCATCCGCACCCAGGGCAATCAGGAATTGGAGCGCAGTATCGCCGCGCTCTGGTGGTCGGCCCTGGCGGCAGGGTTGACCATGGGCCTGTCGCTGATGGCGATGGGCTTGCTCAACTCCCGGTTGCCGGACCACGAAGGCTTCAAGGTGATCGCCAGTTTTGGTTACTGCGCCGGCTTTCTCGCGGTGATCCTCGCCCGCCAGCAGTTGTTCACTGAAAACACCCTGACCGCCGTGCTGCCGATCATGAGCAAACCCACCCTGGGCAACTTCGGTCGGCTGTTGCGGCTCTGGGGCGTGGTGTTGGCAGGTAACCTGTGCGGCACCTTGCTGGTGGCCTACGTGATGCTGCACCTGCCGATTTTCGACCCACGCACCGACCAGGCCTTCCTGGAGATCGGCCGCAAGGTCATGGAGAACGACACTGGCCAGATGTTCGCCAAGGGCATCATTTCCGGCTGGATGATCGCCACCATGGTCTGGATGATCCCGTCCATGGAAAGCGCCAAGATGTGGATCATCACTCTGATTACTTACCTGATGGCGCTGGGGGATTTCACCCACATCGTCGTCGGCTCGGCCGAGGTGTCGTATCTGGTCTTCGCCGGGCAGTTGTCCTGGGAGGACTTCTGGATGGTGTTCGCCGGGCCGACGTTGGCGGGGAATATCATCGGTGGCAGCTTTATTTTTGCGCTGATCAGCCATGCGCAGATTCGTAGTGAAGTGGGCTTGCCCAAAGATAAAGGCGCTACTGAACCAGCGCGTCGCATCGACCCGCATTAGGCGGGAGCCGGTTCATAGGCTCCCGGTGGCGTGGCGGCTATTTGAATTGCATGTCGCGCAGTGTCTTGCGGGTTGTCGACTTCGGATTGAGTAGCCCCGTGGAGCGCGACCTGTACTTCGCGATGACCCGTTCAAGTGAATTGTTGAACGCGATCTTCTGCTCTAGTGAGTTCTTGGAGGCCTTTGGATCTTGCACTTCCTGCAATTCCCGGATGGCCCCGTTGATCAGCTTGATGTTCGTATTGGGCTGGCCGCCGAGAAAGCGCGCAGGATTCAGTACGTGTTGCACGACGTTACGGGCGCGGGTGGCAACGTCCTGCAGGTGCATTTGCTCGACGGCGTGCTGGGTCACCACGGAGATGCCGCTGGGCGCGCCTTTGTCCCACTCGGCGGCGGCCTGCAGGAACTGCATGAAGTCCGGGTCATTGCCGTGATTGAGGCGTTTTGCCAGCCATCCCAACTGGTCGGGTTGATCCGCAAGCTGGTCTAGGGCCCGGATGGCCATGTGCATCTCTGGCGTGGGTTCAAGCTTGGAGGACGTTTCGTTGGCTGTCTTGATCGCTTTCTTTAATTCTTTCAGCGCCACTTGTGCGTGCCGCCTGAAGGCGATCACCTCGGCGCAGGCTTCGTCGTGCTCCAGTTCTGCGCTTAGTTGCTCTAACGTTTCGTCGTCAAACGCCAGCAGGGCCTCCCTGATCGAGGCAAACGAATAGGTTTGCTGAGTGGCGTTGCGCTCGTCCAAATGGGTTTGGACAGCCTTGCGCAGTTCTTCCTGAAGAAAATTCTTTGTCTCCTTGGACATACTGAAATTGACCGTTCCACTCAACAGGCCGGAGTAATCGTCTTTTTTGAATTTCAGCGGTACGACGACGGTATGTTCGGCAAAACGCTTCAGTTGCTCGG
The DNA here is from genome assembly GCF_900119205.1 of Pseudomonas sp. NFACC16-2. Taxonomy (NCBI): domain Bacteria; kingdom Pseudomonadati; phylum Pseudomonadota; class Gammaproteobacteria; order Pseudomonadales; family Pseudomonadaceae; genus Pseudomonas; species Pseudomonas sp. NFACC16-2. The sequence goes on from NZ_FPIX01000023.1 coordinate 83,038, forward strand.
CATTCCACACAGAGCTGGCCGTATGGGGGGCCTTGAGCAGTCTATCGATCAGAGCCGATATGCCCGTACCCCCCTGGGTTCCCTGGCCTGATTCTTCGGCCTCGAATACCAGGATCAAGTGTTCGCCGTCCGGGATCGGGCTCATGGCGGTAACCGGGTTATAGATAGCGGGTACCGGTGTGTTGTTCAGGATGCCGCCATCGGCAAATGCCGTGGTGGTGCCCATGGGTTGGAACGGCTGCCCTTGCAGGGTCGGCTTGCTGAACACCACTGGCAGCGACGCGGAGATATGCGCGGCTACGGCAATATCCATATCCGGGGTCAGGTCCGCGCTGAAGACCACCGATTGCGTGCCTTCCTCGAACATGGCGGTGCCGGTCATTTCTAACGTCTTGATCTGCGGGATCTCTTTGCTCAGGACCGCCAGGTCGGCAAAAGTGACGTATTTTTTTACTTGCACTTTGGCGACGACCTCTAAGGCCTTCTCGGAAAGTGGAGTCTCGGATTCGGCACAACACTGTAGAAGCGCCGCGCAGGATTCCTTTCTGATCAGTTCCTCCAGCGGTATCCCCTTGGAGCCCAGGCGTGGCAACAAATCACAGAGCAATTGCGCCAACGGAATGTTTTTCAATTGCTCGCCCAATTTCGACAACCTGTTCTGCCAGATGGAAATCTCGGGCTTGCTGCTGTTGAGCAACTTAACGAGGGAGATGTCATCGGAGATCCTGTCGAAGCCCGCATGACTCATGCCGCTGGCGAGTAAAGCGGCCGATATCGCCCCCGCCGAGGCACCTGAAATCTTTTTGATAAGTTTCATGACGCCGTTGGCTTCGAGCGTATCGACGAAGCCGGAATAAGCCACCCCCTTGGCGCCACCGCCGCTCAGGACCAGTTCTGTGATGGGAGGCCGATTCATACTGGCTTGGACGCTACCGTCCTCATTTCGAACGAGGGTGATCGACCGGTCTGTCGCGCCGCAGACCAACTGTTGGGGGCCTTCAGGGGAAGCTTGTTCGGCAAGCAGGTGTACGTTTTCATAAACGCGAAAGGAAGGGGTGTGTTGCGAGATCTCTAGCATTCTGGTTCGTTCCGTGTACCCAGGAGGTGGAGACGAACTGTAAGCAATATCTGAAGGCTAATTGCGTTGTGACTCAACTGGACAAATATCCGCCGACTGCAAACGGCAGTCGGCGAATCTCGATGAAAAGCGCTCTAGAACAAGGCTTCTAGGCGGTCGGTAAAACAGCTCGCACGCATGAGGGCAAAATCCTACTGAAAGCGTCGCCCATTCGCTCGCGGGCCGGGCAGGTTTCCCAGATGATCAAACAGCCACCGCCGCCAAGCGTCGTTGTCGATGAATAAAGAACAAGGCCGTCAATACCGTGAGGCCGCCGACAGCGGCCCCCGTCCACGGCAAGTCCGCCAGGTCAGCCCCACTGGCCACCACCAACCCACCGATCCAAGCCCCGGCCGCGTTGCCGAGGTTGAAGGCGCTCTGGTTCAGGGTCGAACCGAGGTTCGGCGCCTCAAAGGCCTGGTCGATGATCAGCAACTGCAGGATCGGGCACAGGGCGAAGGCGAAGATGCCCCACAACACCAGGGTGATCGCTGCCGGAATCACCGACTGGCTGGTCTGGCTGAACGCGGCGAGCAGCAGCACCACGGCCAGGGCCATGCCCACCAGCGAGGGCAGCAGGCGGCGGTCGGCCAGGCGTCCGCCGAGGAAGCTGCCGGCGGTCAGGCCGACCCCGAACAACAGCAGCATGACGGTGATGCCATGGGGGCTGACGCCGGTAATGTCTTGCAGGATCGGCGCAATGTAGGTGAATACGCTGAACAGGCTGGTGGAGGCCAGCACGCTCATGCCCAGGGCCAGCAACACGTTGACCTTGCCCAGGACCTTGAATTCGCTGGCCAGGTTGGCTTTGTCCATGGGGATGTCCTTGGGCAGCCAGACCCATTGGGCAATGGCGGCGATCACCCCGATCACCGATACCGCCCAGAAGGTCGAGCGCCAGCCGGCGTATTGGCCCAAGGCTGTGCCCAGCGGTACGCCCAGCACATTGGCCAGGGTCAGGCCGGTGAACATCATCGCAATCGCCTGGGCCCGTTTGTTCGGCGCCACCAACCCGGCCGCCACCACCGAACCGATGCCAAAGAATGCTCCATGGCACAGCGCGGTAATGACCCGGGCGGCCATCAGCGTGGCGTAGTTCGGCGCCAGGGCACAGAGCACGTTGCCGAGGATGAACATCAGGGTCATGCCCAGCAGCGTGGCCTTGCGTGGCATGTTGGCGGTGCCGATCGCCAGGATCGGCGCACCGAACACCACGCCCAGGGCGTAGCCAGTGATCAGCAGCCCGGCCTGGGGAATGCTTACGGCCAGGTCACGGGCGACATCGGGCAACAGGCCCATGATGACGAATTCAGTCGTGCCGATGCCGAAAGCGGCGACGGCCAAAGCAAGCAAGGCGAGTGGCATGCGCAGGGTCTCTGTCTGTAGTCTTGACGCTCTGATCAGGCATACGCATGCCGGCGTCCTGGTTCGAACGAACAGGACAGCAGCAGAATTATTGGAATAGGCTTATGCGCAACTGAGTGCGGCGTGGTCGCTAGCAGTATAAACGGCTGCCGATGGATGGCGAATCAATTCTCTGAATGGATAAGGAGCGTGCCGTGCTTGCAACGGCCTTGGTGTTGGTCGCTGCGCTGTTGCATGCGGCATGGAATACGCTGATCAAGTTCAGCGGCGAGCGTTTGCTGGTGGTGGCTTGCATGGACAGCGTTGCGTTGCTGTTCGTCGCCTTGGCCCTGGGCTTCGTGGCCCTGCCGCCGTTGGCGATCTGGCCGTGGATCCTGACTTCGGCGGCGTTCGAGCTGCTCTATCGCTATTTGCTGATCCAGGCGTATCGGGTCGGTGACCTGGGGTTGGTCTATCCGCTGATGCGCGGCCTGTCGCCGCTGGTGGTATTGGCCCTGACTATCATCTTTGCCGGTGAAGCGCTGACGACCCAGCAAATCTTCGGCATCCTGCTGATCCCGTTCGGCATGCTCTGCCTGTTGTGGCAGGGCGGTGGCGGGGCGCGGTTGCCCTGGTCGATGCTGCCGGTGGTGGCGCTGATCGGCCTGTGCATCGGTTGCTACACCTTCATTGACGGCCATGCCTTGCGACGCTGGTCCCGTCCGCTGGATTACCTGGTCTGGGTCACGCTGCTCAGCGCCTGGCCATTCCCGTTGCTGGCGTTGGTGGGCAAGCGGCCGGCGTTCATGCGGTTCTGGCGTGAGCAGTGGCGGCTGGGGTTGACGGTCGGATTCTGCGTATTGTTCAGCTACGCTCTGGTGCTGTGGGCCATGCAGCTGGGGTCGATTGCCGAGGCGGCGGCCCTGCGGGAGATCAGCGTGATCCTGGTGGTGCTGTTCGGCATGCGTTACTTGAAAGAACCTTTTGGTTTGCCGCGGCTCTTAGCCTGCGGGCTGGTGTTGGTTGGCATGCTGGTGATGAAGTTCTGACCGGCGCCCGAACTCGCGATTTTCTATAAAACTCAAAGAAGGAACTGCGTCAATGACGGTTGCCCTGTGGTGTATTTTGATTGCCTTTCTCCTGCCTTACCTGTGCGTCGCCATTGCCAAGATTGGTGGAAGATACAGGCTGGCAGATAACCACGACCCTCGGGACTTTCTGGACACACTCGAAGGCGCTCCCCGGCGGGCATACGCGGCACAACTGAACAGCTTTGAAATCGGCCCTTTTTTTGCCGCCGCCGTGATCGTCGCGCACCTGGCCGGCAATGCCGAGCTGGTGACCATCAATGTGCTGGCGGTGCTGTTCATCACCAGTCGCCTGCTCTACATCATTTGCTATCTGGCTGACTGGGCGATTCTGCGTTCGCTGGTGTGGTTCGTGGGGGTGGGGTTGGTGTTGAGTTTCTTCTTCGTTTCGGTCTGAACCTGGCGGCGGAGTCCCGGAGTCGGTGCTAGCCCCATCGCGAGCAAGCTCGCGATGGGGCCGACACAGTCAGCCCATTCCCTAGGGATTGGCGGTAACCGTATTCGCTACCTGTGGCACTTGCGGCAACGCCATGCCCTTGGGCCAGAACATCCAGATCTGCCCCTGTTGCTTCATGTCCCCGGCCAGTTGTCCGGCCGCCTCGCCTGTGCCCCAGAACAAGTCCGCCCGCACTTCGCCGGCAATTGCACCGCCAGTGTCCTGGGCGGCGACGGGCCGGTTCAATGCGCTGCCGTCGGGTCGGGTGGTGGATAGCCAGAGCAGGCTGCCCAGCGGAATTACCTTGCGGTCCACCGCCACGCTGTAGCCGGCTGTCAGCGGTACATTCAGCGAGCCTCGCGGTCCTTCGTTGCTGTCGGGGTTACGGTTGAAGAACACGTAGCTGGGGTTGCTGCCCAGCAATTCGGGAATACGGTTCGGGTGGGCCTTGGCCCAGGCACTGATGGCGCCCATGGTCACGTCTTCTTTCTTCAGCTCGCCCTGTTCAACCAGCCAGCGCCCGATGGGACGGTAAGGGTGGCCGTTCTGGTCGGCATAACCGATGCGCAGCTGGCGGCCATCGGCGAGTCGAATGCGTCCCGAACCTTGGATTTGCAGGAATTGCAGGTTCATGGGGTCGGTCAGCCAGGCGATGATCGGTGCCTTGACGCCGTTGGTTTCGATGGTGGCCGCGTCGTCGTATGGCTTGAGCACGCGGCCTTCGAGGCGGCCACGCAGGCGTTTGCCCTTGAGTTCAGGGTAAATGCTGTCCAGCGACACAATGATCATGTCCTCCGGCACACCGTAGACAGGGATATTCGCCGTGGCGGTCTGGGTGAGGCTGCCGGGGTAGACCGGCTCGTAGTAGCCGGTAATCAGGCCATTGGGGCTGTTGTCCCCCGAGCGCAGGCCATAGACGTCCAGGTTCTGTTTCAGGAAATTGCGTACATCCAGTGCGGTTTGCGGCACATTGGCCGCTGCCGCGCAGGTCGGCCCCCAGTTCGCGTCGGCCTTGAGCCGGGTGCAAGCACTGCGCCAGGAGCCGAACCCGGCCAGCAGGTCTTCATCGGACACCGCCGGCAAGGCCTCCCACGGTACGCTGACATAGGTGGCGAGGGCGTGGGTCTGAGGTTCTTCGACCTTTTCGCCGCGATTACAACCGGCCAACAGTGCGATCAGCGGTAGGGTCAACGCCAGGCCTTTGTGCCAGGTCTTGAAGCGGCTGTTCATGAAGATTTCCCTTGCAGTCATTCGAACGCTGTCTAGGGCGCCCGAATAACCCGTATTGTTGATAAGGCCATTGGTCTTTGCCGATGACCCGAGGATACTAACCGCCGTTTCCTGCCCCGAGGCCAAGATGTTTGTAAAACGATTTTCCATGGCAGTGCTGGCTTGCCTGATGTTGTCCGCCTGTGGCGGCGTCGATCCCAATTCTCCCCTTGGCCAGCGCAAGGCGATCTTCAAGCAGATGCTCAAGACCAACGAAGAATTGGGCGGCATGTTGCGTGGCCGGGTCCCGTTCGATGGCCCACGATTTGCCGAAGGCGCGGCGCAACTGGATCAACTCTCCCATGAGCCGTGGAAACATTTCCCGCAAGTGCGCGAGCAAGACCACACCAGCGCCCGGGATGAAGTCTGGCAAAAGCAGGCGCGTTTCCAGGAAATGGCCCGCCACCTTGAAGCCGCCACCGGTGAGTTGGTGACCGCCAGCAACGTTCAACCCTACAAGGCCAGTTACTTGGGACCGGCGGTGCAAAAGGTCGAGGATGCGTGCAGCGCCTGCCATAAAGAGTTTCGCGATCATTGAATGGAAGCAGCTGCGAGCTTCAAGCGGCAAGCTCAAAGCTCCACACTTGCAGCTTGCAGCTGCTACTGATCCAACTCATCCACCGCTTCCTGCAGTTCCTTGCGGGAGGCTGCCAGCTTGTCCTTGCGTTTGTTGATCCGCTCGGCGTCGCCTTTCTTCATGGCCTTTTCCAGGTCGGCCTGACGCCGACTGACTTCGTGCTTGGCATCGAGCACCTTGTTTTCACGCTCCTTGCGCAAGGACGCATCGGTGCAATGGCTGGTGACTTCGTCCAGCGCGGTTTCCAGGCCTGCCTGCTGGTCCTGGTTGCCACGGGACTTGGCCAGTTCTATCTGGTTGATGATGCCCTGGCGCTTGGCCGCGCAACCGGTGAGCTCCGGGGTTTGCTCGTCCGCCATCAAGGGGGCGGCCATGGCACTGCATAAGACCAGCAGGGCAACGGGGGACAGGAAATTCATAGCAACTCCGTAAAAAATCTCGAGCGGTCGGTACAGATGCGCTGTTGGAACGCATGCTTGCCCCTTGGGTTCAACCGCACAGGGCCCGGATTAAAAACCGTCGACCCCGGCAGTGCGTAATACGTCACTCAAGGCCTGCACCTGCGGGTCGCGAAAAAATGCGCTCAGTTGCGCGGCGCGTCCCGGTCCGATACCGGCCTCGGCTTGCCATTGTTCGGTGCTGCGCTCGGCCAGCACCTGCCACGGTCCTTCCAGCCTGGCCTCACCAGCGGGCGGCAGGCCCAGGGCCTTGAGCCATTGCGCGAAAGGGCGTTGCCGGGCGCTGTGCAGGCTGGCGAGCAGGCGGGTGCTGCTGTGTTCGCCGAAGCCGGCAATATTAGCAAGCTCGGCGGCATCGAGGGTCATCCAATCCAGCAATCCGTCGAGTCGTCCGGCGGCCAGCAGCTTTTCCCAGGTGCCCGGGCCGACGTGGGGCAGGGCAAGCCCTTGCTTGCCACTGAGCCAGCCCAGTCGTGCGAGGAACTGGCTTTCACAGCCGGCTGTCGGTTGCCAGCAACTCAAGAAGTGATAATCGGTTTGCGCAGGGACGTTGAGGTCCTGTCGCTCGGCGCTGCGCAGCACGACGCTGTCGAGTCGTGGGATGGTCAGCCCGGCCAGGCTGATAGCGACCCGGTCGCCGGGACGAATGTCCATTTCCTTCCAGCGCTTGAGGGAACTGACGCTTACCCGGCGAACCCACCGGTCGTCGAGCCGGATACGTTCAAGCTCCAGTACGGGCGTGATGCGTCCGGTACGACCGACCTTGAAGTGCACCTTGCGCACTTCGGCCAGCGCCTGGGCATACGGGTATTTCCAGGCCACGCTCCAGAACGGCGCCCTGGCCTGCCAGCGGTCGGCGGGTGGGCGGCGGCTCTGGTGCAGGACGATCCCGTCGCTGGCGAATGGCAGCGGTGTGCGGTACCAATGGTCGCGCCAGTGCTCGGCATCGGCCAGAACCTGGACAGGCTGGTTGTAATGGAGCGTGTCAGCGAAGCCCAGTTCATTCAGCGCGGCCATCCGTTCTGGCAGGGTGGCCGGCCCTTCAGGCCAGTCCCAGACAAACAGGCCAATGTCCGCCGCCTCCTGCGCCGTCATGTTCGTGCGCGCCATCAGGCCCGCCACGGTCCCCCGGGCGTTGAGGCTGCCTCTGCTGGCCTGGACATGGGTGAGCAAGCGCCAATACAACTCGCCTTGGACGACCAGGTCCAGAGGCTGGCGCAGCCGTTGTGGGATGGCGCCGATCTTGCGCGCATTCGGGATCCAGTCGTGCCCTTGCACGCCATCGCCGCGGCTGATTGCCTGATGCAGGCGACCCTTGCGATAGACCAGGGTTACCGCCACGCCATCGACTTTCGGTTGCGCCCAGACGTCCTTGCGCCCCCGCAACCAAGCCCCCACGGCGTCGGCGTCCTTGAGTTTTTCCAGGCCGGTGTGGACCACGGGGTGCGGTATCTTCCCGCCCGTTGAGCGCAGCGGATCGTCGGGCGCTGCGAGGTTGAAGCAGCGGCGCCATTGGCCTAACTCTGTGCGGGATTGATCATACAGTTCATCGGCCACCAGCGATTGGCCGAGGCGGTGATAGCTGTCGTCCCAGGTGTCGATTTTCTGCTGCAGCGCCGCGATCTCGGCCTCGGCGCGTTCAGTGGGCCAATCGGGGCAGGGCGCGGCGAGCGCAGGAATGGCAATGAAGACAAGACAGGCGAGTGCATACAAAAACGGTGGCATCGAAGCATCCTTGCTTGGTTGAGTACTGAAGGCTAGCCACCGTCCCGGAAGTTGCGAGGCCCGGAGCGTTACCGGATTTTGCAGGGCTTGGTGGCAAAATCGCGGCGGTACAGTGCGAGGCGATTTAGCCGCGCAACTGTGCCTTGTCCTCGTCAACGGCCGGCGCAGAATGGACTTTCGATTCGCCGCTGCCTGGAATGCTCCCGATGGAACTGTCGACGCTCGCTGTTTTCATCCCGGCCTGCTTTGCGCTGAACATGGCGCCGGGGCCGAACAACCTGCTGTCCATCAGCAACGCCTCGCGTTATGGCTTCGTCCGGGCGTGCAGTGGCGGCATTGGTCGATTGCTGGCATTTGCGATAATGATCGCCCTGGCAGCGGTGGGGCTTACCGCCGTGCTGCACACCTCGGAGTTGCTGTTCCTGGGGATCAAGCTCGTCGGTGCCGGTTACCTGTTCTATTTGGCGGTGCAATTGTGGCGGGCCCAGCCCGAGGCCGGCAGCGAAGCCATGGTTGCGTCGATGAGCCGGGCCGGCCTGGCGCGCCAGGAGTTCCTGGTGGCGATCGGCAATCCGAAGGCGATCCTGTTGTTTACCGCGTTCCTGCCGCAATTCGTAGACCGTACAGGCGCCGTCACCCAACAATTCGCTGTGCTGGGTGGTTTGTTCCTGGCACTGGAGTGCATCGCCATCGGTTTGTATTGCTACATGGGCATTTACGCGCGACGGCTATTCGCCCGACCCAGTGGCAAGCGCCTGTTCAATCGGATGTGTGCGGGGTTGCTGGCCAGTGCGGCGTCGTTTTTGCTGGTGGCACGCAGGACGTAGATTTTCTGAAGGGCCCTATTTGGATCGGGGACTTGTCTCCCTGTGGCGAGGGGATTTATCCCCGCTGGGCTGCGAAGCGGCCCCAAAAAGGTCAAGTATGGTTAACCTGACACACCGAGGCAGCTGATTTGGGGGGCTGCTGCGCAGCCCAACGGGGATGAATCCCCTCGCCACAGGAGCGGTGCCTGACTTTGATTTTTTGATAAAAAAAGCCCCCGGCGACCCAGTCGCCAGGGGCTTTTTCGTGCCAGCAGGTCTTACAGGCCGGCAGCGGCGCGCAGGGCGTCGGCGCGGTCGGTTTTTTCCCAGGTGAACGTGGTGAAGGTATCGTCACCCACGGTCTTGGCCTGCGGCGTACGACCGAAGTGGCCATAGGCGGCAGTGTCCTGGTACATCGGGTGCAGCAGGTCGAGCATGGTGGTGATGGCGTATGGACGCAGGTCGAACACTTCGCGGACCAGGTTGATGATCTTGTCATCACCGATCTTGCCTGTGCCGAAGGTATTCAGCGAGATCGACGTAGGCTGGGCCACGCCAATGGCGTAGGACACCTGGATTTCGCAGCGCTCGGCCAGGCCGGCGGCGACGATGTTCTTGGCCACATAACGGCCGGCGTAGGCCGCCGAGCGGTCAACCTTCGATGGGTCCTTGCCGGAGAACGCGCCGCCGCCGTGACGGGCCATGCCGCCGTAGCTGTCGACGATGATCTTGCGACCGGTCAGGCCGCAGTCGCCCACCGGGCCGCCGATGATGAACTGGCCAGTCGGGTTGATGTGGAACTGGGTGTCCTTGGACAGCAACTCGGCAGGCAGCACGTGCTTGACGATCAGCTCCATCACGCCTTCGCGCAGGTCTTTGTAGGACACGTCAGGGTTGTGCTGGGTCGACAGGACCACGGCGTCGATACCGACCACCTTGCCGCCTTCGTAACGGCAGGTCACCTGGGACTTGGCGTCCGGGCGCAGCCAAGGCAGCAGGCCGGATTTGCGGGCCTCGGCCTGACGCTGGACCAACTGGTGCGAGAAAGTGATCGGGGCCGGCATCAGCACGTCGGTCTCGTTGCTGGCGTAGCCGAACATCAGGCCCTGGTCGCCGGCGCCCTGGTCTTCAGGCTTGGCCCGATCAACGCCTTGGTTGATGTCGGGGGACTGCTTGCCAATGATGTTCATCACGCCACAGGTCGCGCCGTCGAAGCCGACGTCGGAGCTGTTGTAGCCAATGCCGAGGATCACGTCGCGGACGATCTGTTCCAGGTCGACCCAGGCCGACGTGGTGACTTCGCCGGCGATGATCGCCACGCCCGTTTTCACCAGAGTCTCGCACGCCACGCGGGCGAACTTGTCTTCAGCAATGATGGCGTCCAGCACCGCATCAGAAATCTGGTCGGCGATTTTGTCCGGATGCCCTTCAGACACGGACTCGGAGGTGAAAAGGGAGTATTCGCTCATCTCGATGTTTTCCTACAAGTTACCGTTGGTGAGTGTCGCCAGTCGGCCGCTGAAAGTGGCGAACCTGGATCTGGAAACCATTGCGTAAGCCTACATAGAGGCTTTCCCCGGGCACGAGGCCCGCAGCGGTGGCCCAGCGGGCCAGGTCGTCCTGTTCGAATCCGAGCCAGAGATCGCCACAGGCCTCCCTGGCCCAGCTCTGGTTGTGACTGCATAACTCCGTCACCAGCAGGCTGCCGCCCGGTTGCAGCAGGCCGGCCATGTGCCTGAGTGCATCGGCCGGCGCGGCGAAATGATGCAGCACCATGTTCAATACCACGCAATCGGCCTGCAAGCCCATGCCATCCAATGCATCGGCCAGTTGCAGGCTGACATTAGCCAGGGCCTCGCGTTCACACACCTGGCGCGCCAGTTCAAGCATGGCCGGGCTGTTGTCCAGCGCCGTCACCTGGCTGAAACGCTGCGCCAGTTCCGGCAGGAAAGCACCATCACCGGGGCCGACTTCGATCGCCGTGGCCGTGGCTTCGAAGCTTAGTTTGTCGAGCAGTGCCACGACGCTTTCGCGGTATTGCGGCAGACCGGCGATCAGGTCTTGCTGGGCGCGAAATTTCTCGGCGACCCGGGCGAAAAAGTCCTGGCTGGCGGCGGCCCGTTGCCCGTGTACCTGGGCGATGCGAGCCTGCACGTCCGTCGGCAGGTTCAGTGTGTCCACTTCGTCCAGCAGCGCGGCGTGCAGTTTGCCGCCCAGCAGGTCGGTGTGGGGCAGGGCGCGGCGATAGAAAATGGCGTTGCCTTCCCGGCGGGTCGCCACCAGGTCCGCCTGGGCCAAGACCTTGAGGTGGTGGCTCATGCCGGACTGGCCGATGCCGAAGATCTGCGCCAGCTCCAGCACGCCGAACGAGTCGTTGGCCAGGGCGCGCAGTACATTGAGCCGTAACGGATCGCCGCCGGCCTTGCAAAGGGCCGCCAGCTCATCGCAGTCGTCATGGCGAATGGAAGGCGCAGGTAAGTTCATAGTGGGGCAGTCTAGTGAGGGGTTTGGATCACCGCAAGTTCAATATCAAAAAGTTTTGATATTGGTGGATAAATGGCACTTCCCAACCTGTGCTTGACTCTACAAGCCATCAGCGGAAAGGTTTCACCTGGCGAATGCGACTTTATCCACCGGAAAAACGCCCAAGGATGACTATCTGTCATTGCCCCAGGGTGGGTGGGTGAGGGAAAATGCTCGCCTTTTTTCAGTTCCATTTTTATTCATTCTCGATTCAATACCCGCAGGAGAACAGCGATGCCCAGCCGTCGTGAGCGTGCCAATGCCATTCGTGCCCTCAGCATGGATGCCGTGCAGAAAGCCAACAGCGGCCATCCCGGTGCCCCCATGGGTATGGCGGATATCGCCGAGGTGCTTTGGCGCGACTACCTCAAGCACAGCCCGAGCAACCCAGCCTTCGCCGACCGTGACCGTTTCGTACTGTCCAACGGTCACGGCTCGATGTTGATCTACTCGCTGCTGCACTTGACCGGCTACGACCTGTCGATCGATGACCTGAAAAACTTCCGTCAACTGCACAGCCGCACCCCGGGCCACCCGGAATACGGCTACACCCCAGGCGTGGAAACCACCACCGGTCCATTGGGCCAGGGCTTGGCCAACGCCGTGGGTTTTGCATTGGCAGAAAAAGTCCTGGCGGCGCAATTCAACCGCCCCGGCCATAACGTCGTCGATCACCACACCTACGTATTCCTGGGTGATGGCTGCATGATGGAAGGCATTTCCCACGAAGTCGCCTCCCTGGCCGGCACCCTGGGCCTGGACAAGCTGATCGCCTTCTACGACGACAACGGCATCTCCATCGATGGCGAAGTCGAAGGCTGGTTCACCGACGACACCCCCAAGCGTTTCGAAGCCTACAACTGGCTGGTGATCCGCAACGTCGACGGCCACGATCCGGAAGAGATCAAGACCGCCATCGAGACCGCCCGCAAAAGCGCCCAGCCGACCCTGATCTGCTGCAAGACCACCATCGGTTTTGGCTCGCCGAACAAGCAAGGCAAGGAAGACTGCCACGGCGCGCCATTGGGTGCCGAGGAAATCGCCCTGACCCGTGCCGCGTTGAAGTGGAACCATGGCCCGTTCGAAATCCCGGCCGACATTTACGCCGAATGGGATGCCAAGGAAAAAGGTCGCGCGGTCGAAGCCGAATGGGACCAGCGTTTCGCCGCGTATTCCGCCGAATTCCCTGAACTGGCCAATGAACTGGTGCGTCGCCTCAGCGGCGAACTGCCGGCCGACTTCGCCGAAAAAGCCTCGGCGTACATCGCTGAAGTCGCCGCCAAGGGCGAAACCATCGCCAGCCGCAAGGCCAGCCAGAACACCCTGAACGCCTTCGGCCCGTTGCTGCCGGAACTGCTGGGCGGTTCGGCCGACCTGGCCGGTTCCAACCTGACCTTGTGGAAAGGCTGCAAAGGCGTCAGCGCTGAAGATGCCAGCGGCAACTACATGTACTACGGCGTTCGCGAGTTCGGCATGAGCGCGATCATGAACGGCGTGTCGCTGCACGGCGGCCTGGTGCCTTACGGCGCGACCTTCCTGATGTTCATGGAATACGCCCGCAACGCCGTGCGCATGTCGGCGCTGATGAAAAAACGCGTCCTGTATGTGTTCACTCACGACTCCATCGGCCTGGGTGAAGACGGCCCGACCCACCAGCCGATCGAGCAACTGGCGAGCCTGCGTTGCACGCCGAACCTGGACACCTGGCGCCCATGCGATGCCGTGGAATCGGCAGTGGCCTGGAAATACGCGATCGAGCGTAACGACGGCCCGTCGGCGCTGATCTTTTCCCGTCAGAACCTGCAGCACCAGAACCGTGATGTCGACCAGATCGGCGACATCGCTCGTGGCGGCTATGTGCTCAAGGACTGCATCGGCGAGCCTGAGCTGATCCTGATCGCCACCGGTTCCGAAGTCGGCCTGGCCGTCCAGGCCTACGACAAGCTGACCGGGCAGGGCCGCAACGTGCGCGTAGTGTCCATGCCTTGCACCAGCGTGTTCGATGCCCAGGACGCCGGCTACAAGCAAGCGGTGTTGCCGCTGCAAGTCAGCGCGCGGATCGCCATCGAGGCTGCCCATGCCGATTACTGGTACAAGTACGTGGGCCTGGAAGGTCGCGTGATTGGCATGACCACCTACGGCGAATCGGCGCCTGCGCCAGCGCTGTTCGAGGAATTCGGTTTCACCCTGGAAAACATCCTGGGTCAGGCTGAAGAGTTGCTGGAAGACTGATCCGAAAGTTGCATCGTCCGGGCTGACGCCATCGCGAGCAAGCTCGCTCCCACAAGGTTCTCCACCGATCCTGTGGGAGCGAGCTTGCTCGCGATAGCGCAGGATCAGGCAATACTGGACTGCAGGATTCACCACGGTAATCGAGAACCCCATGCCCCAACCGCGTCCCTACAAAGTTGCACTCAACGGCTACGGCCGGATTGGTCGTTGCGTCTTGCGTGCGTTGTTCGAGCGAGGGGCCAGGGCCGGTTTCGAGATTGTCGCGATCAATGATCTGGCCGACATGGCCAGCATCGAATACCTGACACGCTTTGACTCCACCCACGGCCGGTTTCCCGGCGAAGTGCGGGTCGAGGGCGATTGCCTGCATATTAATGGTGACTGCGTGAAGGTCCTGCGCAGTGCCACCCCCGAGGGCATCGACTGGGCGTCCCTGGACGTCGATCTGGTGCTCGAATGCTCCGGTGCCTACCACACCCGCGAAGACGGCCAGCGTTTTCTCGCTGCCGGCGCGCCGCGGGTGTTGTTCTCCCAGCCGATGGCCAGCGAAGCGGACGTGGACGCGACCATTGTCTACGGTGTGAACCAGGATTGCCTGACCGGCGAAGAGCTGCTGGTGTCCAACGCGTCCTGCACCACCAACTGCGGCGTGCCGCTGTTGCGCCTGCTGGACCAGGCCATTGGCCTGGAATACGTGTCGATCACCACTATTCACTCGGCGATGAACGACCAGCCGGTGATCGACGCCTACCACCATGAGGACTTGCGCCGTACCCGTTCGGCGTTCCAATCGGTGATCCCGGTGTCCACTGGTCTGGCGCGAGGCATTGAACGGCTGCTGCCGGAACTTGCGGGGCGAATTCAGGCCAAAGCCGTGCGAGTGCCGACGGTCAACGTGTCTTGCCTCGACATTACGATGCAGACCGTGAGCGATACCGACGCCACCGAGGTCAACCGGATCCTGCGCGAAGCCGCCACCAGCGGTCCGCTCAAAGGCCTTCTGGCCTACACCGAGTTGCCTCATGCCAGTTGTGATTTTAACCATGACCCGCATTCGGCCATCGTCGATGCCAGCCAGACCCGTGTTTCCGGGCCTCGGCTTGTGAACATCCTGGCCTGGTTCGACAACGAATGGGGGTTTGCCAACCGAATGCTGGATGTTGCCGAGCATTACCTGCAAACCGCTTCAAAAAAACCTGCTCTCTAAACAGTTACCCAGGAATTGCGACCCATGACCGTGTTGAAGATGTCCGACCTCGATCTGCAAGGTAAGCGCGTACTGATCCGCGAAGACCTCAACGTCCCCGTCAAGGACGGTGTTGTCACCAGCGACGCGCGTATCCTGGCTTCGCTGCCGACCATCAAGCTGGCCCTGGAAAAAGGCGCGGCCGTGATGGTCTGCTCCCACCTGGGCCGTCCGACCGAAGGTGAGTTCTCGGCGGAAAACAGCCTCAAGCCTGTGGCCGATTACCTGAGCCGTGCCCTGGGCCGCGATGTGCCATTGGTGGCTGACTACCTGGGCGGTGTGGACGTGAAGGCCGGCGATGTCGTGCTGTTCGAAAACGTGCGCTTCAACAAGGGCGAGAAAAAGAACGCCGACGAACTGGCCCAGCAATACGCCGCCCTGTGCGACGTGTTCGTGATGGACGCCTTTGGCACGGCCCACCGCGCCGAGGGTTCGACCCATGGCGTGGCGAAGTTCGCCAAAGTCGCCGCAGCAGGCCCGTTGCTGGCTGCTGAACTGGATGCACTGGGCAAGGCCCTGGGCTCCCCTGCCCAGCCGATGGCCGCCATCGTTGCCGGCTCCAAGGTCTCCACCAAGCTGGACGTGCTCAACAGCCTGAGCCAGGTCTGCAACCAGTTGATCGTCGGTGGCGGCATCGCCAACACCTTCCTCGCCGCTGCGGGTCACCCGGTCGGCAAATCCCTGTACGAACCGGACCTGCTGGACACAGCCCGGGAAATCGCCGCCAAGGTCAGCGTACCGTTGCCAGTGGACGTGGTCGTGGCCAAGGAATTCGCGGAAAGCGCCACCGCCACCGTCAAGCTGATCGATGACGTAGCCGAGGACGACATGATCCTCGACATCGGCCCGCAAACCGCAGCCAACTTCGCTGAACTGTTGAAGTCTTCCAAAACCATCCTGTGGAACGGCCCGGTCGGCGTGTTCGAGTTCGACCAGTTCGGCAACGGCACCAAGGTGCTGGCCCAGGCTATCGCCGACAGCGCTGCGTTCTCCATCGCAGGTGGCGGCGACACCCTGGCGGCCATCGACAAATATGGCGTGGCCGAGCAGATCTCCTACATTTCTACGGGCGGCGGCGCATTCCTCGAGTTCGTCGAAGGCAAAGTGTTGCCAGCCGTGGAAGTCCTGGAAAGCCGGGCCAAGGCCTGAAGCTGCGTTGACCAGGCAAAGGAGTGTTCTGATGGTCAAGACGATCCCGTTGCTGTTGGCGGCGACGATGCTGGTGGCCTGCTCAAGCGGCCCGCAGGCTCCGGCCCCGCAACCCGGCACGCCGACGCCTGAAGATGGCTGTTACCAGGCCGACTGGCAGGCCGAGACCAACCCGGTGCTGAACAAGCGTTCGGGGCCGGACGGCCTGGACAAATACGAGACGCAAACCCCGACCAAGGAACATGGCTGTCCTTGACGGGTCTGACTCTTAACTCATGGCGGCGGCGTGTGCCGTCAGTCGAGGAACACGGATGAAAGGCTTGATCGCCGTCGTGGCGTTGGCATTGCTGGGCGGTTGTGCGCAGTTGGACTTTTTACACTCGTCCGAACCTGTTGAAGGTTGGACGACCTGGACCTGTGACAGCGAGGCCAAAGTGCTCTGGCGCTACGCCGACACCGCCCACAAGGAAGTCGATGTACGCCTGGGCGGCGCCGATAAGGTTTATCGCCTCAAGCTTGAACCGGGTGCTGAAGGTTCACTGTACAGCGATGACATGCTGGCGTTTCACGTCAAGGGTGAGGAAGGCCTGGTGTATTGGGTCGCCACCAATGACTTGATTGGGCGTGGTTGCAAGGCCAATTGATCCACGGAGGTCCAATGTGGGAGCGGGCCTCTATAGTTTTGAGATTTTGCTTCACCGAACACGCAGGCCGGGGCCGACCCCCGATCCGCAATGACTTGAATAGCCGCCGCCGCTCCGGCAGGCTGGCACGATTAACGACCCTCGACCGGGAGAGACACACTAATGGCACTTATCAGCATGCGTCAGATGCTGGACCACGCAGCCGAATTCGGCTACGGCGTTCCAGCCTTTAACGTCAACAACCTTGAGCAGATGCGCGCCATCATGGAAGCCGCTGACAAGACTGACTCTCCGGTGATCGTCCAGGCTTCGGCCGGTGCCCGCAAATACGCCGGTGCGCCGTTCCTGCGTCACCTGATCCTGGCGGCGATCGAAGAGTTCCCGCACATCCCGGTGTGCATGCACCAGGACCACGGCACCAGCCCTGACGTCTGCCAGCGCTCCATCCAGCTGGGCTTCAGCTCGGTCATGATGGACGGTTCCCTGGGCGAAGACGGCAAGACCCCGACCGACTACGAGTACAACGTACGCGTCACCCAGCAGACCGTGGCCATGGCCCACGCTTGCGGCGTTTCCGTGGAAGGCGAACTGGGTTGCCTGGGCTCGCTGGAAACCGGCATGGCCGGTGAAGAAGACGGCATCGGCGCCGAAGGCATGCTGGATCACAGCCAGATGCTGACCGACCCGGAAGAAGCCGCCGACTTCGTCAAGAAAACCCAGGTCGACGCCCTGGCCATCGCCATCGGCACCAGCCACGGCGCCTACAAGTTCACCAAGCCGCCTACCGGCGACGTGCTGGCCATCGACCGCATCAAGGAAATCCACAAGCGCATCCCCAACACCCACCTGGTGATGCACGGTTCTTCCTCGGTACCGCAAGAGTGGCTGGCGATCATCAACCAGTACGGCGGCGACATCAAGGAAACCTACGGCGTGCCGGTTGAGGAAATCGTCGAAGGCATCAAGTACGGCGTGCGCAAGGTCAACATCGACACTGACCTGCGCCTGGCCTCTACCGGTGCCATGCGTCGTTTGATGGCGACCAACCCGAGTGAGTTCGATCCGCGTAAGTTCTTTGGCGCTACCGTGACGGCCATGCGTGATGTGTGCATTGCGCGGTATGAGGCGTTTGGGACGGCGGGTAATGCTTCGAAGATCAAGCCGATTTCGTTGGAAGCGATGTATCAGCGGTATTTGAAGGGTGAGTTGAACGCTAAGGTCAACTGAGGCTTTAGTGGTGTGAGAAAACCCGCAGTGATGCGGGTTTTTTATGGGTGGAATTTGTGTGTATATCCGTTGCTGCGGTAACGGCTTCTTATGGTTCCGCCCTTACGGCGTCTCACTTTTGAGAAGCCCGGAAGCCGGCCCAGTCAAAAGTAAGCAAAACGCTTTTGCCCCACCACTCGGTGCCTCGCCTAGGCTCGGCATGTCCTCACTCCGGCATTGCTCCGTGGGCCGCCGCGAAGGGCCATCCATGGCCCAGCGCGGCTAACCCGGCATCCATGCCGGGTTGCCCACTGCGCAATGCCTGCGTTCGGCCATCATGGTTAATGGGGCGTCCGAGATCAACGTCCACTGCGAGGCGGCCTTATAGCCGACCTGGTTTAGGGTGAACGCGTTCCTCCTGTGGAGCGAGCTTGCTCGCGAAGGACATCAACGATACAGGGTCTACTGCACGTTAATCGTCCAGTTCACATTGCAAAGCGACCTCAAAGTCCTGCCCCCCATAAAAAACGCCCAAGATGGAAACCTGCTTGGCATCAACGACAAAGGCAATCACGGTCCGCTTGCGGTAGTTTGTGATACGCAGCCCCGGGCGTATGTCGTCCCTCTGGTTGCCTCGGTGCGGGAACGTTCGTAGTTCTTCGCAATAGGTCACGATGGCGTTGGTATACCGCTGCGCGGTTTCTGGCGAAGCCGCCGTGGCAATGTAGCGATAGAGCGCAGCTAACTGCTCAAGGGCTTCCGGGACAAAATCAACGCTATACGCCATTACGATTGGATAGTGGCATTCTGGTGCTCTGCCGCCAATCGGGAGCGAACTTCATCGATGCTCAGCGCGCGTGAGGGGTCAGCTTTCAATGCATCGTAAGCGGGGGCTACTTGGCCTACGAGCCAGTTTTCCAAAGCGCGATCACGGGCCAGCAGCGCCCGGAGGCCATCACGAATGACTTCGCTTTCAGTGGCGTATTCACCGGCAGCAACCTTGGCTTTCACCACGTCGGCCATCTGGTTAGGCAGCGTTATGCTGAACTGTTGAGTGCTACGCATAATGGGTATCCTGGATAAGATAGGATTTAATCCTACTCTGCTCTGGAGAATATGCACATGACTTTCCTGAGTCAGCGATGACTGTAGGCGGATGGTAGGCGAGTCCGCTCGCGTTAAAGGCGTGTCAGTCAACAGCCCTTGCCGCTGCGCCAACACTGTCGCGAGCAGACTCATCCCGTAGGATTTTTACTGTCCTTCGAGCCCGCGCTGTTCAATCACTCCAAAAACATCCGCCACATCCTGGACCATGATTCGGGCGATGTTGGTGATGGTGTTGATGTCGGTCTCGGCTGAATCGCGCAGTGTGGTGCAGGCCATGAGCGTCAGGTAGTCGAGGGTGGCGTGCAGGCGTTCGCTGGCGCAGGCGTGGAGTTCGGTCAGTGGGGCTGTTTTATCGATGAACAGGACGGGGTGGGTGGTGGCGGTTGGGGTGAGTGGGGTGAAGCTGCTGGATGATTGCTTTGTCGTCATAAGGTTGAAGTCCTCGAAGAAAAAGAAATGCCACATATTCCTCGATAGGGCTGCGAAACCCTCCGCTGACCAAAGCCAGCAGGTGAACCGAACTATAGAAGGGAATTTTTGACGCAACAACCGACCTGTAGGACGCCCGCAAACCCCGTGGCGAGGGAGCTTGCTCCCGCTCGGTGGCGCAGCCGCCGTAAATCCTGGGTATGGGGTCGGTCTGACGAAAAGAGGGGACTGCTTCGCAGCCCAGCGGGAGCAAGCTCCCTCGCCACGGAGAGCAGATTCCTACGAGACTTTCAGAAGGCCGGGCGAGCAATTGCTTGTGCTCGTTCCCACGCTCTGCGTCACTAGTGTCCGGTAAAAACTGAAGGGGGAGCTTGCTCCCCCTTGCTGTGCCTGCGTCTTAAGCAATAATCAGGTTTTTCAGACTCGATTTTCGCCCATGTTCAGCAGCACGCGATTTGCACAAATGCTCCAGGCCCTTCCTCATCAGCTCTTCAAGGCAGCCGTCAAACGCTGTGGTGCTGATCGTTACGCTAAGCAGTTCACTTCCTGGGATCTACTTATCACGCTGATTTACGGTCAGCTTGTCCAAGCTAAAAGCTTGCGCACGTTGGCGACAGCTTCACAGTCGCTGGAACCCCATCGTTATCACCTAAACGCCAAGAACATGGTGCGTTCAACCCTTT